>CAZTHD010000001.1:0-34601 GCA_964613315.1 uncultured Oscillospiraceae bacterium
AAGAAGCACACCGCAGAATGCAAAACATCGGAAGGATCGTCAAAGACGCAGGAGAGCTTCATAATCACGGAGATAATCCTGTAAGCAAAGCTTTCAGAACCGTAAAGACTACTGCTGGGAAGGCTATTGCCGCTCTTAAGGATCAGATTACTGCTATCGGGGCAGGCAGTTCTGTTGCAGTTACTGTGGTCATGATTATTCTTCTCATTTGCCTTATAGCCGGTTCTTCTTTCGGTATATTCTTTTCGGGAGAGGATTCCGGAAGCGGTATGACAATGAGATCAGTCGTTAAGGAGATCAACGATGAGTATCAGAATAAGATCGAAAGGATAAAGGCGCAGAATCCTCATGATGATCTGGAGCTTTCAGGATCCCGTGCTGTATGGCCGCAGGTTCTGTCGGTCTATGCGGTTAAGACGACTACCGATCCCGACAACCCTGCGGAAGTGGCGACCATGGATGAGGATAAGAAGCAGCTGCTTTCTGATATCTTCTGGGCCATGAATGATATCTCTTATAGCACTAAAACCGTGACAGAGACCGTTATCGTTGAAAGTGATGACGGGCACGGGAACATCCTGGAAGAGGAAGTTGAAAAAACGCATACCGTCCTTTATATCAACGTCAGTCATAAAAGTTCAAAAGAAATGGCATCCCTGTATAAGTTTGATGACGATCAGAACGAGCAACTGGGTGAACTTCTGTCTGCTGATTCTTCTATGTGGTTTTCAGTTCTGTACGGAGTCTACGGGTCAGACGATATGATTGTTAAGGTGGCTCGTTCACAGCTCGGCAACATCGGCGGTGAGCCATACTGGTCATGGTACGGCTTCAGTTCGCGTGTTGAGTGGTGTGCCTGTTTTGTTTCCTGGTGTGCAGACCAGTGCGGATATATTGAAGACGGAATCATCCCTAAGTATGCGGGATGTGTCAGCGGAATGAACTGGTTCAAAGCAAGAGGAAGATGGATTGACAACTCAATTGAGCCTTCTCCCGGAATGATCATTTTCTTTGATTGGGATAACAAGGGTGGATCCGGGAATCAGAACGGGATCCCAAATCACACCGGCATAGTAGAAAAGGTCGTAAACAGCCTGGTTTATACCATTGAAGGAAACAGTGATGACAGCTGTGCCGAGAGGTGTTATCCGATCGGATATTACGAAATCCTTGGTTATGGAATCCCTGCATACTGATAATAGCATCCCTGATATCATCTCTAAACGATGATATCAGGGATTATATACATTTGTACTTGAAAGGATTAATGTATACAATCGGATGTAAGCAAGCATTGATTCTAGTCTATAATTATGCTATTATAAGACTATATTTAGTCTATAAGGAGGATAAATATGGGCTCTGAATCCATTTACCTGGATACATATGTATTGCAGCAAGATATGAGAATTAGACTTCCAAAATCTATTTTAACGAATATGAATGTCGAAAAGGGTATTACTAAGTTCGATATTTATTATGACACTAAGAATAAGACATTGATTCTTAAACTTAGCTGTAAACCGGAGGGCGTGTAATAGATGAGATTTATCGGAAACAAAACTCAATTACTAGATAATATTAAAGCGGTTGTTGATAAACATGCGGCAAACTCCTCTTCATTTTGCGATATTTTTTCTGGTACAGCGTCGGTAGCGAGATTTTTTAAAGAATGGTATGAAGTTTACTCAAATGATATTCTTTATTTCTCATATTGCCTTCAGCGGGGTACAATTGAAATCCCCAGTAAACCATCATTTGACATATTAAGAGAGTATACAGGTATTTCAGATCCTATTCGATTTTTTAATTCCCTGATAACGGAAGATATGGAATCACTCGAAAAAGAGAAACGGCTTTTTCAAAACAACTATTCGCCAATCGGAGGGCGGATGTATCTTACAGATGCAAATGCATTAAGAATTGATTATGCGAGAAATAAAATAGAAACATGGCATAACGAAGGATTGCTTTCTGAAGACGAATATTACTATTTAATCGCTTCTGTAATAGAAGGAATCCCTTTCGTATCAAATATTTCTGGGACATATGGGGCATTTAATAAGACGTGGGATCGTCGTTCTTACAAGCGATTTGAATTAATAGACCTTCCAGTTGTATTCAACGGACGAAATAACAAGTCCTACAACACAGATGGCGCTTCACTCTTGCAGACGATAAATGGGGATATTTTATATATTGATCCCCCTTACAATGAACGTCAATATCTTCCTAACTATCATGTACTAGAAACTGCAGCAAAATATGATTTTCCAGAATTACACGGTGTTACAGGTCAACGACCCTATGAAATGCAACGTTCAGATTTTTGTTCTAGGAGGACTGTAGTAAAGGCTTTTGATGAATTGATAAAAAAAGCTCAGTTTCGTCATATTATTCTGAGCTACAACACAGATGGAATCATGACGTTAGATGAAATTGAAACGACTATGAAAAAATATGGAATAACATCTTCTTTCGAGGTGAACTATATACCCTACAGAAGGTTTAAAAGCAGAAGTGATGCTTCAAAAACAGATGATTTAAAAGAAATGTTAATCTATATTAAGAAAGATGTGTAAGTATGGCAGAGTATATAAAAAGCCCAATGAATTACACAGGCGGGAAATATAAGATTCTTCAACATATCATTCCGTCTTTTCCGGATAAAATGCACAGCTTTGTTGATTTGTTTGCAGGGGGCTTCAATGTTGGAATAAATGTTGATGCTGAAATAATATACGCAAATGATCAGATTTCTTATTTAATAGAACTATATAAGCTATTTCAAGATACTGATACAGCAAGCCTATTATCATCTATCAAAGAGATAATAAAGAGATATAATCTGTCTCAAAGCAACCTTGCTGGATATAATGAATTAAGATCGGATTATAACAGGACACATTATTTGTTGGATTTGTTTGTATTAACATGCTATTCCTTTAATCATCAAATACGATTTAATAGTCATCACGAATTCAATACACCATTTGGGAGAGATAGAAGTTCATATAATGATACTATAGAAAAGAATCTCATTTCATTCTGTGATGCACTTCATAGAAAGCACATAGTTTTCTCAACCGGAGACTTTAGGTCTTTTGATTTTAGTTTGTTACAACCTGGAGATTTAGTATATTGTGATCCGCCATATTTAATTACTACTGGCTCATATAATGATGGTAAACGCGGGTTTAAAGATTGGACAATTGAAGAAGATACGGCTTTATTAGAACTTTTGGATTTACTTAATAGCCGTGGCATATGGTTTGCACTTTCAAATGTGTTTACACATAAAGGCATGACGAATGAAGCGCTAGTTGAATGGAGTAAGCAGTATACTGTGAACTACATTGATAAAACTTATTCGAACTGTAGTTATCATTTCAAAGATAGGGACACCAAGACCGTGGAGGTTCTTATTACAAATTATGACGGGGGGATAAAAAGTGGGAGCGAATAATACCTCTGCTAATGTGAATAAGGAATTATATGAAAAATCGGAGCCTTTTTTACAAGCGCATCCGGATTACGATATATCTATGTTGCCTAAATGGGTGTCTGACAACATAGAGGTGGCTCGTGTCTATGGATATAGAAAAAAGGGGATCATTCTTCCAGACGGACGGAAATATCACCTAGATAATCATTTGAATGATTTGTCTGGTAGAGAATGGACGTTCTTCATCAACTCTGTATTTTCTACCCATTATCCAACGAGCGGGAAAGAAGCGTATGCTCATCATATTAGAAAAGTGCACCCTACACCAAAGCCACCGCAATTAATGAGAGATATAATATATTTTTTTACGAAAGAAGGTGAATTAGTTTTTGATTCCTTTATGGGAGTTGGAGGATCTTTGTTGGGTGCAGCGCTGGCTAATCGTATTGCAGCTGGAATCGAGATAAACCAGTTATATATAGATGCATATAAAGACGCTGCAACAGAACTAGGCTTACCTGTTTTTAATACAGTGTGTGGCGACTCATTAACTATCTTGCAAAATGATGGCATTATGAGCGATTTACTCGCCGATCAAGAGATCAGTTTATTATTAATTGATCCACCATATTCGAATATGATGAGCAAGGAAAAGACAGGGGCTGACATATCGGTGTATGGAAAAATAGCTACACCTTTTTCATCTTCCGATCTTGATCTTGGAAATATGGATAGGAATCAGTTCCTTGGGAAACTTAAAGAATCGGTAGAACTCACACTTCCGTATATAAAGAAACGCGGATATATCATAGTGTTTATAAAGGATCTTCAGCCAAATAAAAAGGATACCAACTTGCTCCATGCCGAGGTCGTTGATATCCTAAATCAGATTCCAAATATTTATTATAAGGGAATGAAGATATGGGCTGATGAATCCACTAAACTATATCCCTACGGATATCCGTTTAGCTTTGTTGCAAATCAGATTCACCAGTATATATTAGTATTCAGGAAGGAGAAGTGATCCGGTACCGCTCCTTCCTGAAGGTAAGCATTTACTAGATTCTTACTCCTGTTCCCTCAAAGCATCGCTTAATACAAAGAGGAGCATTATGATTTATAATTATTTGTCCGTCACTTGCTAAGTAGAACAAAACTCTCTCGTCTGGGACAGAGGTACAAGCCCCACCGAATATACTCACACAACGCAGAATGGTCGCCTTGGGATATTCTGGGTAGATGTACTCTTGCTCTATACTATCGTAGTTCTCGATTTCCCGAAGCCCTTGGTCTAGAGTTGTTAGCATCTTTCCTTCTACAAGAATTACATAATTTGTTTTCTCATCATAGAGAACAACATCTGGAAGATAGAGATTAACTCCATTACGGTCCTTCTTTGGTAAAGTAATAAGCTGCCCGGATTTCGTTCTAAAGTAACCTCTCTCGCAACCTGCATGATTTTCATATACGCAGTACATACCGTGATACATGGTTTGAATATGTAATAATATATCTGCCATTTTTTCAGATCTTTTCTCATAATGCCAATATAAATCTGGTAAAGTAACGTTTTTTGGCATATTAATATCGGATAAACGCATACCTAATATACTACAGATGTAAAGGAACTTGTTTTTTCCATGTGTATGATCAACATACTCTTGCGTGACGCCGTGTAAGGTTATAACAATATCTTTATCCCAACCAAGTTTGCGAATACACGCAGAAATCATTGATAAAGCGCCAATATTTGGGTCATGGCCTATATTCCCTGCGTCTGCTGGTTTTGCTAGGCGACCAGATACTTCGATTCTGTCCTGGTATTTTTTTATAGTAATAGGAACATTGCCAGCTGGAGGCTGCCGCATTCCTGCTTTAAAAGCAATCAGATCGTCTAGCGAAGTAAAAGGTTTAAACCAACGACTTACATCTTTTCCAACAATTGTGACGCCAAGGGTAAGGAGTATATTTGTTCCAAATACGCTGGTGTCAGAAGGCTTTTTCTCTTCGCGCGCTTCAAGTTCTTCGTTGTATAACATATATAGTTTGACGTTTCGATAATAAGGAGTGATATAGACAAATTTTGACCCTCTTTGATAAACTCCCGTGTTTCGAGATTCGTCATCACTGGTCTTTGTTTCCTCGATAGCCATTATAAGATTATCGGAAGGGTTCCCTTCTATCGGAGCTTCCGCTTGTTTAAAAAGTAAAAAATCTAGGAAACTTGAATTCCCGCTGACTGTTTTAATAAAAATATCAGCCGCATTCGCAACGCGTAATCCCTCCACTTGATACACAAACCTAAAAATACCATCTTTGATTATTGGCTTGATCTTTACTTCTTCTCGAAAGGTTATTTTATCGTTAAAATCAGAGCAATACATGTCGACTATTTGACAAATAACCGAAGGTTTGGGCCTTTCTTCAGTTAGTAACCATAAGTTATCCAAAATACACCTCCTATGTTTATGCTGGTACAATTCTACAAGGAGTGATATAATATATACACCGCATATATGCGGTGATTAACAAGAGGGGATCTGAATGTCTTTATTTCACCGAATCAAAACATATAGAAAAGCATTGGTAATATCGCAAGAAGAATTAGCAAGAAAAGCAGGAATAAATGAAAAGTATTATGGTCGAATAGAGAGAGGAGAGAGCTCACCAACTATTGACTGTTATCAAAAAATATGTTCCGCACTTGAAATATCGCCAGCCGAGCCTTTTCTTGTTGCGTTGACCTTCGGAAACAGTGAATCGCAGACTGCATATAGAATTACAGGACAGTTTATTAAAAATCTAGAAAAGGATATTGACATACACATCAATAGAGATCTTTTCTTTGATGATTGCGAGAATACATTATGGTTTCACGGGTTTGTCGGATCGATGAGCTTTGATGAATTTGAGCTATTATTTTATGCAGAAGGAAATATCAGAGGGGAATTGTATCTTGATAATCAATTGATTCTTCAAATAAACGGAGAGGATGTTTCCTCAGAATTACGAAAGTATATATCAAACGATATCCAATTACATTATCTTCTTGAATATATGAGCTATGATCCTGATGTGCTGCAAAATAAGAATGGTAACGCGTTATTTCTTAGTGAATCAAATTGGTTATCTGTGAGTATAATTGATAGAAGAACAAATAGTACGCTTTTTCAGGATATCGTTTTAGAAGTAGATAATGTTGTAGATGCTTTCTCTAATTCTTCACTTTTTTTCGATTTAATATTTAATTCAAACGGGCTAAGTAATGAATAGAAATGCATTTTGGGCTCGAAATAAATGGTAAAGTGAATTGTCATATATTTGGTGAACACAGATGATTGGTTTTAAGACAGAACACATTGGATTAAGAGTTATAGTTGGGAAAGTCTTTGCTGATTTAAAAATAGCAAAAAATACATGTATTTATGAGCTTAAAACGGACGCAGGTCTCATGGATTATGCCTTTACAACTTTTGAAAACACTGGGAATATGCAGGAATTGAAGTGTAGTGATTTTGAGTTGTATTTGCACTTACTTGCATGGGCTATGTTCGAACAAGGGGTACTTACGGCTTATCTAACTTTAAAATACGGCAGGCCTCTGCTCGATGTTTTAAAGGAGGATATTCAAAGAGAAATGGAAACCTATTATAGCAAGGAGTATATTCATAGAACCTTAGAGCTTCTAAATTCTTCAACTAACAAAGTCGCCGAAGCAAAACTAGTCGAGTTTATAAAGGAATATATAAAACGAGTAGAAGGTGATGATTTCATAGAACTATATAATCATGATCATCTAGAATGGTTCGCAACGATGGCTTTTTATGCAGGAAACAGCGTTTACATACAATTACAAGGAGATAATGAGAGATTCTTCCCTGTCAACTGGTGCTTTGCTTGTTTCTAGTGGTTATTTCAGTAATCAATCAAATAGGAGTCTAGAACGAGATGGAAGAGAAAAAAGGATACGTATATATATTGACAAACCCCAGCTTTAGGGAAGACTGGGTTAAAATAGGTAAGTCTTCACGTCCGGTTGATATTAGATCTAAGGAATTATACAACACAGCGATCCCACTTCCTTATGAGATTTACGCAACAGTAAAGACGTCAAAGTATAACGAACTTGAAAAGAATATTCATAAAATGCTAACAGAATTAGCTGACAAGAGGATAAACCCGAGTCGTGAGTTTTTTAACATTAAACCGGATAAGGCTCTTGAGTATTTAACTGATTTGGCTAACCTTATAGATGATGCAGAAATTGATGCGCCTGATGATTCAGTGAATTTCAAAAAGAGTCGAAAGAATAAAGGAAAATACATTGTCGAGACAGATGAATTGTTCTATTTGGATAATGGTATTTGTAAAGGGCAAATGAAGGTCGTTGATTCAAATAAATTTGTATTATTGGAAGGATCAGTAATTGATCCAAAGATTTATTCAAATGAATCTCAGATAAAAAATCTTAGAAAAAAATATTCGGGGTATATTAAAAACGACGTTGTTATTAAAGATATTGAATTTAGTTCTCCATCTACAGCAGGCGAGATTATTCGTGGTGGAGCTGTAAATGGGAAACGTTACTGGCGTACTAAAGATAACAAACCGTTAATTGATTTTATTAAATACATAGAATAAAGGAAGCCAGTTTTACAACTTTCTATTGTTATAGCCCACAACGAACTAGATTTAGATTTTCTATTTAGCTTCTGCTATCCTTATAATCGGAAAGGAGGATAGCACTCATGGAATATAAGCTTTTAGAACGGCTTATGCCGGGAACAGAGAATCCGGAGTTTGTGCAGGCAAAGATCGATACCTTTCTTGCAGCAGATCCAGGGATCGATGAAAATGCTTTCAATGAAATTCTCGGATACATTGAACTTTCAGGATTTCAGAAAGGTATGAAAATAGGATTTGAGCTGATAAAAGAGATTAATAGTTAATATGCGATGAATCCTATGAGGTGTCGGTCAAGACCGACACCTCTTTTGTTGCAATCCTTTAGGCAGCAGGGGATAGACCCACCCAATTCACCCTGGTAAAAAATACATGTCGACATTTTTGGATTTTAGTATTGAAAACATTTGTTCGAGGTGTATAATGATGGCGTGATTGGGGAAGATACGCAGGTGCCCGGTGATTCTTTGGGGATATAGTCCCTGCGGATCTGACTTCTGCGACGGGAAAAGGGATGCCGCCGGGAAGGACTTCTTGGTCATGATAAAAGGGAAAACAATTGGGAGACACGAAAAATGAGAAGAGAAAATGTGAGGTGCCCGGTATGCGGCACGGTGAACAGATCGCTGGATCTGGATGAGACTATGGGCTCTATGGAATGCATAAAGTGCGGGAACGCCTTTCAGCTTGTAAGGTATTCCGGTCAGTGGCATATCCCGAAGAGCCTTTCTGAAGGAAGTATTACGCTCTTTCCCGCTGTCTGAAAGGAGAGTGAGGCGATGCAGGACTATAACGTATATTCCTGGTATTGCCCGAACTGCAGCCTGAAGCTTTCGGGAAGGAGGAACGCAGAGAATCTTATAAGAGTAAGATGCGCAAGGTGCGGATCCGAGATGATTCGCAAACTGAAGAACCGCCGGTGCGATGTACTGTACATCTACGCTTCTGAAGGGGAGGAGCGTATAGGCGGATAATAAAAACTAAATCAGCGGCAGAAAGACGGGAAGGCCGGGATGAAACAGAGCCTATGCTAAGTCCTTTTCCAGATCGTCTGACCGTGCAGCTATAAAAAATGCTGCGAACATGACCGGTTGGTTTGACCAGACATACGTGAGAGGCCGCCGGCAGCGCTTATGCGCCATTGCTTTTGCTTTGGCGCATGGGACTGCCGCGCGGCCTTTTTGTTTTACCCAGCCGGAGAAAAACAAAAGGGGTTTAGGAGATAAATGAAAGAAAAAAAGATAAAAAGCCTTGAAGGCTACGGGGAGTTCAGGGAAATGTGTTTCCCTTTTCTCCTTGAGGAGGAATATCCCGGATGGACGGGAGAGGAAAAGTGGGGGATCGTAACAGATCTTAGCGAGGATGCGCTCCTTGAGGAGTATCCGAAGATAATGGAGGCTCTTTCTCCCTATCTGATGCTTCCTTCCGGATACGGGGAGATCAGAAGGGAATACGAAAACAATGAAAGAAGAAGTAGAAGAGCAAAGGAGAGCGAAAGCCTCTTCGGATACGACGAAGATACGGAGGTCTGTCATCCGGCGCTTGTATCAGAAGATTTTACACAGGAGCTTGCGGACAGGGAGCTTCTTAAAGAAGCCTTTGCCTGCCTTACGGGGATTCAGAAAGAAAGAGTGTATAAGCATTATTTCCTTGGCATGAGCCTTAAGGAGATCGCGGAAAGCGAAGGAGAAGGAGCGAGCAAAAACGCAGTATGGGAAAGCATTCGCACTGCTCTTAAAAAAATGAGAGACTTCATTGAAGGATTCGGAGGGGAAATATGAGGAGAGAGAGAAATATAAGAAGAGGGGAGATCTGGCTCTGCGACTTAGGAGAGGAAAGGGGCAGCATCCAGGGAGGCATGAGGCCCGTGCTTGTAATAGAATCGGAAAGGATCTCAAGGAATGCTCCCACCGTCATAGTTGCCGCGATCACCTCGGTTATAAAAAAGGCTTATATGCCGTCCCATGTTATACTGCCCGATTCCGCAGGGCTTGACAGAACCTCCATGGTCATGCTTGAGCAGGTCATGACTGTAAACAAGTATGATCTTGTAAGTTATATAGGCTTCCTTACGGATCAGAAGACCTGGAGGATCATAAACAGCGGCCTTAAGAAAGTTTTCGGCATGTGGATATACAGAGAAGGAAGCCCTGCGGATATACGCTGCCTGTGCCCAAGTTGCGCACATGACTATATGGAGGCCGGCTACACAATAAAGCGCCTTGATCCCTTTGCACATTCAAAGGAGCGCTGCACAAAGTGCGAAGGTTTCGGCTACGACTATATCGTTTACGATCCGAGGCAGAAGGTATAGGAGGACGTCATGGATATGGTAAATGAAATGTACGTTCCTCTCTGGGAAAGAAGCCTTCTTACTGTGGAGGAGGCAGCGAGCTATTTCGGGATAGGAAGAGACAAGATCAAGGAGATATCAAACGACGACAGGTGTCCCTTCGTACTGTGGGTAGGCACAAAGAGGATGATCAAGAGAAAAAAGTTCGAGGAATACCTCGAAGAAATGTACTCGATATAAGGTTTGTCAAGTGTGCGATTTATAGAATTTTGGGTAAATCGCACATTTGAAAAGGATTCTCTTTTCCTGCAGAATACTGCAGGAAGAGAGATCCCAGATGCTTAGAAAGGGGAGGATTAAGAATGGGACAGAAAAGAATGGCCGGAAGGCAGGTCCTTAAAAAAGGCGAGGGCCAAAGATCAAACGGTACGTTTTACTACCGCTGGGTGGACAGAAAAGGCGAACGCCGGGTGATCTACTCAAAGACCCTTACGGCTTTAAGGGAACGTGAGAAGGAAATGAATAAAGACCTTGCCGACGGGATCAAGTACGAGGCAAGGTATACCACGGTAAACGATATGTATAAGGCATGGAAAGATATCAAACGGGGCCTTCGAGACAGCACCTTCATGAACTATACGTATATGTACGAGACCTTTGTTGAGCCGACCTTCGGAAGGTCGCGCATAAGCCAGGTGAAAAAGTCGGATGTGAAGCACTTCTACAATACCCTTGCGGACGAAAGGAATCTGAAAGCGGCAACTATTGACAGTATACACACCGTCATCCATCAGGTGTTCGAGATGGCAGTCGAGGATATGTATATCAGAGCCAATCCGGCAGACAACGCTCTCAAGGAACTCAAGAGATCCCATGTGTATAAGTCTGAAAAAAGAAGGGGACTTACACTGCCGGAGCAGGAGCTGCTTCTAAGCTTTCTTAAGAAATCAAAATACGTGCACTGGTATCCTGTGATCGCGGTGATGGCCGGTACGGGAATGAGAGTGGGAGAAGTGACAGGCCTTCGCTGGCAGGACATAGATCTTGATAAGGGGATCATAGACGTAAACCACTCCCTCATCTATTACAACCACAGGGAGGAAGGGTACAGGAACGGAAGCTATTTCAACGTCCATGAGCCTAAGACCGAAGCCGGCATAAGGCAGGTTCCTATGATCGGGTTTGTAAAGGAAGCCTTCCTTATGGAAAGGGAATACCAGAAGGAACTTGGTATAACGTGCAATTCCGTTATTGACGGTTACACGGACTTCATATTCCTTAACCGCAACGGCGAAGTGTACGGGTATTCGCAGATCAACAAGGCGATAAAGAGGATCATAAGGGACTGCAATGACGAGCAGTTCCTTAAAAGTGAGACCCCGGATGTTCTGCTTCCGAACTTCAGCTGCCATAATCTCCGTCACACCTTCACGACCAGGATGTGCGAAGCCGGAGTGAATATAAAGCTGATGCAGGACATACTGGGGCATACGGATATTTCAACGACCCTGAATATCTACGCTGATGCCACAAAAGAACTGAGAGAAAAGGAGATGGAGAATCTTGAGCAGTATTTTGCGGGGATGGGAGCATGAGCTACGAAAGTATAAACAGTGAAGACGCAAGGACCTTCATACCGGCAAAACCTAAGATCAATCTGACCGAAAAGGACCGTTTCTTCCGGGTCTGCGCATACTGCCGCGTCTCCACGGACAACGATGAGCAGCTCACATCCTTCGAGCTTCAGCAGGCCCACTATATGCAGCTCATGCAGGATCATCCCAACTGGGAGCTTAAGCATATCTTTGCAGACCAGGGTATTTCAGGAACCTCCCTTAAGAACCGCGACGAGTTCAATGAGATGATAGCGGCCTGCAGGAGGGGCGAATACGATCTGATCGTGACAAAGAGCGTATCCCGTTTCGCAAGAAACCTTGTGGACTGCATCTCGCTCATACGTATGCTGAAGGGCCTTGATCCGCCCGTCGGGGTGTACTTCGAGACGGACAATCTCTATACGCTTGGGGAGAATACGGAGTTCATGCTTTCCTTCCTTGCGACCTTCGCCCAGGAGGAATCGGTGAAGAAGAGCGAGGCCATGAACTGGTCCCTCCACCAGCGCTTCAAGGACGGAAAGCTTCTTACTCCCGCGCTTCTGGGCTACGACCGCCCCAGAGACAGCGCCGGGCACTATATAAAATATGCGCCGCTGATCGTGAACGAGGAGGAGGCCAGGATAGTCCGCTTTATATATGATGCATACCTCTCCGGATGGTCCTCGGAGCAGATAGCGTCGTTTCTCAGAGACATAGAATGCAGGACAAAAAGGGGAAGCTGCGACTGGACCGCAACGTCCGTCGGATACATCCTGTCCAACGAGCGCTACTGCGGAAGCGTTCTGACCTGGAAGACATTTACGGCGGATCTTTATGAGCATAAGCATAAGAAGAACAGGCAGGACAGGGACCAGTACCTCTACAGGGACAGGCATCCGGCTATAATCAGCGTTGAGACTTTTGAAGCGGTCCAGGTGCTTATTGAAAACAGAAAGCATCACATAAGAGGCCCCATGCCGTCCCTTCAGGTGATAGAAGAAGGGATCTTCAGGGGATACGTTCCTGTAAACCATCACTGGGTGAACGACGATCCTAATATTTATTACGACGTCTCAAATTCGGTGGCGGGAAGAGCAAGGGCAAGGACCATTGCAAAGGCTGCCTTGAGCGTCTTTGATCTTTCAGGATACCAGGTCGTGAGAAACCAGTTTACCCAGGTCAGGTATGAAGGACCTGCGATCACGGTAACAGACCGCAGGATTACCTTCAATACCTTCTGCATGAGGACTTTCGGTGACGTCGGATACATCCAGCTCCTTCTGCATCCCGCCGAAAGAAGGATAGCGATACGTCCCTGCAGGGAGCGCGATACGCACAGCATAAGGTGGAGACCGGATCCTTCCGCTTCCGTATATCCGAAAACCCTTTCCTGCCCCCATTTCGGGACCGCGCTGTTCAGCATAATGGGATGGGATCCTGATTACGTCTACAAGGTGCGCGGCGTATGGGCGAAAAGAGGAAAGGAACAGATAATGGTCTTCAGCCTCGGTGCAGCGGTCCCTTCAGTGCAGCTTTCAGGTGATGAGGAAACCAGGAGGAAGAGAAGGGTGGAAATGTGCCCGGAGGAGTGGGAGGACGATTTCGGGGAGGAGTTCTATGAGCACGCTCTTGACAACGGCTTCTATTACCTCTCGCCTGGATCCGGATGGCATGCCGATGCAGAAAGCATCCCGGCTCCCGGAATGGAGCAGTTCCCCGTGCCGGGCATGGATGACCTCAAGGAAACAATGATGATGCTTACAGGAGAAAGGGAGAATGAAGATGAATGACAGCGAAGCGGAAAGGATAATCGAGGGAGCAAGGATCATAACTAATGCGGACGATGAACCGGAGATCATTGCGGACCTTGCAGGATATCAGGTCACAAAGGCGGAGCTCTTTGCACACTCAAGGGAACCGGCCGTGACCATATGGGAATCGAGGATCAAGTTCAATATGGCGTGCCTTAGGAAGTTTCCGGGAGTCACACATATCCAGATACTGATACATCCGGAGCAGAAAAGACTGATTATAAGGCCATGCGAAGCCGATGCTCCGGATTCGCTCCGCTGGGCAAAAGGCGGCGGAGAAAAGGAGCTTTCAAACAGGGATCTTCGCTGCAAGATCTTTGCGGCAAAGGTCTTCGAGCTCATGGGCTGGGATCCCCAGTATCACTACAAAATGATGGGAAAGCCCGCCGTCTACAACGGGGAGATACTCTTTCTTTTCAAGCTCACGGATTTCGAGCTGTTTGTAAGCAACGGAAGGAAGAGAAAATCATACCTTCCTGAGGAGTGGAGAGACTATTTCGGAATACCTGCAGATCAGCACGAGGAGTCGTACAAGGTCGATCTTGCGGATGGATATATAACGACTGATAAAGCATAGGAGGTTAAACGATGGATCAGATAAACAGCATCAAAGAAATAAGTATGGACGGATTTCAGGTGGTGAGCGGCAGCATGTTCCGGCACAGGACTCAGTTTACTTCGCCGACGGCAACTATCTGGCCGGACTACATCGGCTTCAACAAAAATGCGCTTCTTTCTCTTAACAACTGCGAGAGGGTGCGCATAGAGGTAAATACGGCAAAGCGCTGCATTCTCGTGGTTCCGGTCACGGAAAGTGACAGGGACGGAATCAGATGGGCAAAAAACACCCAGATCCCGGCGCAGCGGAAGATGTGGTGCGAGGCGTTTGCAGCCCAGCTTTACGACATATGGGAGCTTGACAGTCAGATGGCTTACAAAGCTACCGGAAAACCTGTTTCAGCGGACGGAAAGATAATGCTGCTCTTTGATTTCAGCAATCCGGACTGCTGGATGATACACAAGAAGGAGAAGAAGGAAGATGGCAAGTGATATCACGATCTCTTTCTATCTTAAGGATACAAGGATCTGCATCTATTCAGCCGTGCTTAAGGGAATAGGGAGCCCCTCAAGGATATGTTTCATGATAAGTGATAACGGTGACAACCTTCTCGTATCACCTTATGAGAAGAAGGATCTTAAATCCCACAGCGTTCCTGCAAGGGTATACGCAGGAGAGGACTCCATGAGAGTGAATAGCTACGTTCTCTGCCGTATCATAGCGGAGTTGCACGGATGGGATCTGAACCGTTCCTACAGGGTCCCGGGAGAGATCATCCCGGAAAGAGAAGTTGCAGTGTTTTTTCTGAAGGAAGCAAAGGTGATCTGAATTATGCAGGCCTATTATATTAAAATATTGAAAAATCACATCAGGTATTACCGTGAGATAGCGGGGCTGTCTCAGTCGGAACTGGCCCGCGCGATCGGCGTTTCTCAGCAGTCTGTAAACAAATATGAGCACGGTGTGATGAATCCGGGCCTTGCCACTGCGGTAAGGCTGTCGGATCTGTTCGACGTATCCGTAAGGGATCTGTTTGAGTTTGAAGAGGGGTATTACTGAAAAGGCATATCAGCTGTATATAATCTGCAGACAACCGGGAGAGCAGTACAAAATTTTGTACTGCCTTTCTGATAGAATGCATACTGGAAGGAGGCCTTAAGGCTTCCGCAGCAGAGAATTAATATCAGGACCGGGAGGGAATCGGAATGGCAACAGTATACTGCAGATCGACAGGACACAACGTCCACAGCTTTTATATCAGGACCGGAAGAGAGGAATTCTTCCTCTTCAGCCAGACATTCAGGAAAGGGGTCCACGAGTACTACGCAGGCGGCGTAAACTTAAGCGGAGCCATGGACTGCTCCAGGGGAAGACACGACAGTCAGCTCCTCAGGACCATGAACAAGATCCCGAAATACATAGCATATGTGGAGAAGGAATACGATACCGTAATACTGGACAGGACCAGAAAGAACAGGGAAAAGCACAGACTTGCCCTGGCAAACTGATAAGGATAAGAAAGGGGATTGATATATATGAATAAGGTTATGCTTATAGGAAGACTTACTAAGGATCCGGAGGTCAGGTATACCAATGCGTCACAGACGGCAGTGGCAAGATTCTCTCTTGCCATAGACAGAGGGAAGAAAGCAAACGGAGAAGACGCCGGAACGGACTTTCCCACCGTAGTTGCATTCGGAAAGACTGCGGAACTCATTGAGAAATATGTATCAAAGGGGCAGCAGATTGCAGTCGAGGGAAGAATTCAGACAGGTTCTTACGAACGGGATGGCGTAAAACACTACACCACCGATGTAGTTGCCGAAAGGGTTGAGTTCCTCGGCAAAAAGGAAAGCACGGACGATCTTCCGAAAGGGCTTGGGAAGACGGAAGATGCAAGCGATGCCCTCAGTGTGTTCTCGAGTATTACGGATGACGATATACCGTTCTGAAGGGAGGTTTAGGAAGATGAGTTTACTCTTTTTCACAAAGGAAAGATACAAAGACCCTGAGTATTACAAGGCTCTGGGCGAATGCGATTATGACTGCCTTGCATGCAGGCATCTGGATGTCGACTGTGAGGGGGATGAACTGGAGGATCCGGAACTCTTCCAGGAACTGTTTGATGAAGACTTGTAATGGGAAGAATGAGAGGGGTAGATATGAAAAAAGCAACAAAAACGGAACAGAAGCAGATGAGGGACTTTGCACTCATATTCGGTAAGGATTCATACCTCAGCATGGCTGATGACGGAGCCAGACTTATTTCCACCCTTGCCGGTGCGGAGGGTCACACTATTATTGCCAGGTACGATTTGAAGAATGATATGGTAGAGAGTCTCATCCGAGAAAGAGATGATATCGGCGCAAGATAGGAATCGTGAATGGTGGTATACTATTATTGAAATTGATTTTACAAAGGAATCATAGGAGAATGATGATCGCCCGCTCATATGGCGTTAAACCTGGAGTATGTGAAAGGAAGCGATGTTAGAAATCCGAGTAGCAATAAATATCAGCACTATGGTATCGCTTTCCGGTGCTGTGGTATAATAAAGCGAAGTACCGACAGAGAGGAATGTAAGATGCCAATATATGAACTGGACTATGGAAAAGAAGTAGACTTTTCTCGCAAGATGGCTAAGGTCGTAACTAAAGCCCAGGAAGAGCTCCCTGAAGATGTTTCTTCCAAGTTATTCTGTGGAACCAACATTTTAGTGGACTATTCGTGCTTTGAAAAAGAACAGATCATCCTTATGGTCGTTTACGATAATTGGGATGAGCAGTATTCATTAAAAAAGAAAGGTTTGGATTTAGCAAAGAAAACTTTAACTCCAATTATCAAGGATGTTTTCGGTGAGAAATATCGTCTCATGGCTATGTTTGCGAACAATAAGTACAGGATGTGGATTCCCAAGTATTACCTAATTAATAAATCAGGTCATAAGGAACTGGCTGCAGAGCTTCATGACCATGTATTCAGGTACTACAAGGGTAAATGGCATAAAACAAAGGATCAGGACTATATCAGTAATTACTTATTCGGTATTGATCCAACCCAACCGGAAAGTTTAGAGAATTTCGGTAATCAGGAAATACAGGATATGATTAGAGAATTATCCAAAAAGGAAGCAGAAGTGTTTTTAAATGGCAAAATCGATGAAGACTGGTTCTACGACGAGTTTTTGAAATCATATGAAAAGGAGGAGTATTTGTAATGTCAGATGAAGAGATTTTGATTGCGTATTTTGGTGGCAGACCGCAGTGGACTGGTAATAAGCTCTACAAGATTGGCGATATGCGTGTGGAGTATTCTGGCGCTAAGCTTTATAAGGTTGGAGGCGCAAGAATCGAGTATTCGGGCAACAAACTGTATAAGATCAACGGAGAGCGTGTTGAGTGGAGCGGGACTAAGGTAACAAAAATAGGCAACAGAAGGATGTAACGTGTTTTTGTAAAAAGTGCAGATGTGCGATTAACATAAAAATGAGGCTATTGCCTCATTTTTATGTTAGTTTAATTCAGGTTATTACCGTGCTCGTTTCTGGAATCAAAGACTTTTTTCCAGTAGTTTTCCCTATCTAATATATATTTGGAATCGTTACTGAAAAAAACCTCTAATAAAGAAAACTGGAAATACTGCGCATAATTATCGTTTTCCTGCAAAAGATTAATCAGCCCTTTATTATTCCCGGTTCCACCGGTATAAACATAGGTTGACCATCTTTGCCAAATACCTTCTTCCCCATATGCGCTTCCGATATAGAGTTTTCCTGTTGATGTGTCTGTTATGACATAAATACCATAAACATTAGAAAGGGCTTGTCTCCAATTATCTGTATTTTGTGTAACGAGAAGTTCAAGTTCTTTAAATGAAAGTCGGACTTTATCATAGCCGGGAAATACTTTATTAGTCTTAATGTAAGGCTTATTTAGTATCTCTATCACTTCAATAGTTTCTATATTCTGAATATCGATTTTTGCCTGTTTGTCTCCCTGGTGTTTCTGATATTTAATTATGAGCCTTTCCTTGTAGCATGAGAAACGGTCAAGTTCCTGGAGGTCATATAGCTCTGCTCCATCACCTCTATTTATGATCCCGTTTACTTTGAACGCTCCAAGAAAAAGCCAATTGTCCCACTTTTTATCTTGATCTAGTCGTATGAATTGCAGGCAATAATCGGTATTGATGACTCTAAAGCTCTTTTTTCCTGGGCTTTTTTTCCATGATATGTGTTCTATCAAACGTGCGTGGTTCTCACTGTTAAAAGAATATACACCGTCTTTTGACTCTGTCGCATTGTTTAAGCACAAAGTCCAGTCATTGTATTCTTCCTGGTTCAGGTTTAATATATCCGACAGATGTATACATTTGGTACTCATTTTTCATTCCTCCGGTTATAGTACTTCGAGTTGTTATAGTTAATCTTTTGTGTAAATCCATTGCTCAGGTCCTGTATCTCTCATCAGAGTAGCGGGATCTTTGAACTTCGTTAGAAATAATGCTGTCATATACATATCTCCGATACATCCGGAAAAGTGTAATGAAAAAATAATCCCTATTACCAGATACCAGCCTTGATCAACTCGGTATAGCCAGACCAAGAGTGGAATCAGGATGACTGAAAAGAGTGTGAGCGGTGCGACCAGAGATTTAAGAGCAGTATTCCTATAGGTGTATATGTCCGGCACTCCGCAAAAGGCTGCGGACCAGGTTATACCGAAGCGCAGTTTCTCCTTTGTCAAAATCTTATATACTGCTCCGTGAGTAAGTTCGTGAAGGATGATATAAGCAATCATCGATATCAGCAAAACCAGATTGTACTTCATTAGTTTACCCAAATTTATGGTGATGTTATCCAGAGTCTTGAAAAAGAAGAAGATAAGTGCTGCTGCAATAATAAGAGAACCCAGTGTAAATAAGATCCCGGTTTTCTTGTTGGCAGCATCGATGTGATACGCTTCCTTATATCCATCAGGTATTGTTCGTTCAAATGTGATATGTTCCATAATCTAATCTATGTCCTACAAAAATTCTGAAATCATTACAGTATGGTATTGTATCACATACTGTCAAATGATATCATAGTCATGTTCTGGATATGGACAATCTTTCGAAGTAATTCAATAATGTGTATCATTTGTCCCGTTTATGCAAGTGGGCGGTCAAGTGAAAAGCCTTATAAAAACTATTTTGACTGATTGGACCGTAACGGTTGAAGTGATGCAATGCGTTGCATTTTCTTTAATAACCGGAGCAGGTCTTTTTTCGTGTCCGGAATGAGAATAATCATAACGGAGGCAATAGTATGAAAACAAAAAAACCATTAAAACCAAATGAGATTGGTGCTATCCGCAAGACGATTGCGGAAAAAACAGGAGTGAATCTGAAGTCGTATCTTATAGAGCAGGCTTTTACCAGGAGCTCATACTCCAGGAGATACGGTGGTGGAAATAATGAGAACTTTGAGTACATAGGAGACACTTTTCTCTCTTTCTGTGTAGTGCGCCTGCTTTGTAATCATTACGGCACTATCCATTCAGATGATGAGGAATGTATTTACACTTTTCGTGCACACGAAAAGGATTTTACAACCCTTAAGAGCAGACTTGTCAGTAACCATACACTTGCAGAGATTATAGATGAATGGGATTTGTGTCAGTATCTGATTGTCGGGCAGTCTGACATTGATAATGAGATCGATAAGCAGGAGAAAATAAAAGCAGATCTTCTCGAGGCGATAATCGGTGCCATGGCTATTCAGCTTCAGTGGAATGTAGAAAGAATGGAAGAAGTGATTTCGAATATTCTGCCGGTTGAAGAGTATATTCTGGATTATGAAAAGACCCAGTTTAGGCCGCCTGAGTATAGTGCTGAGAACGCAATAAACACATTGAAGGAACTGGCAGAACACGAAAGATGTTCGTTCCCGCAGTATGATATAGATGGGCCTGAGAACCTTGGATATAACGATAATGGTGATCCCATTTGGGCATGCCACTGTACCGTTCAGAACTATGGTTTATCGAAAGTTGTATTTGCACACTCAAAAAAGGATGCAAAAAAATATGCAGCGTATCTGGTTCTGTGCGACATGTTTGAAATGCCAAATGAATATGGTCCAAGTAAAAGCCTGGCATGCTGGCAATGGGATGGAAACAGACTGGATATAAATACATCCAGGGACTTCTAAACAATGGCCAGGAACAAATAACAGTATCGAAAACCAGAGTGCTCGCATGTGGCCGGACGAAGGGTAGTACAAATTTAAGTACTACCCTTTTGTTATAATGTATGATGAAAGACATGCCCCTTGACAACTGAATATAGTAAAAATATCACTTAAGTCCTATTAGAGAGGTAAATCAATGGAGTTAAAAGAAGTTCCGAATTATATTCTCGATTCTCAGACAAAAAGCGGGTCTCGTATGACATCATTTGCCGTAGATCTGACAGAAGCCGTTCTGGATTTCCAGAATTGGGTTGAAGAGGCAAACTTAACTGAAAAAGAGATGTGGTATACAGATGTGTTTGAATTTATGTCGAAAAAGCATATAGCCACAATACGTATTAATGAAAATGGACTGGCAATAATAATCCCTGCCCCTGAAAAATCTAGGGTGAAACTGTTTTCAAGAAATCGATTTGTTGCAAGAATGAAGGGCGAATTGAAAATACGAGGGAAAGATAAGTCTGATAGTA
This sequence comes from uncultured Oscillospiraceae bacterium, assembly GCA_964613315.1. Taxonomy (GTDB): domain Bacteria; phylum Bacillota; class Clostridia; order Peptostreptococcales; family Anaerovoracaceae; genus RUG13409. The sequence continues at coordinate 21,090 of CAZTHD010000001.1, forward strand.
GGAAAGAATGGAAATAATAAGGTATATCATGCTATTATGCAATATGTGGGATTGCATAATAGCATAGTGTTTTATGGAGGCTAGATTTGAATTATTGTTACTGTGGGCAAATCCATAACTTTTTGAAGATTAGCGAAGATGAGTGGATGGGACAAATGTCTCGAAATCTATACGAACGATACAAAACGGCAGCCAATCAACCACTTATGGATTCATGGAGAGACTGTTTTCAGCATCTACAAAGGGAGTTTTCAAAACTGCCGAATGACTATTTAAACCTATATATTGTTTTTGAATATGGGGTTCCTTCCGCGGATCCAAGATATGCAACTCGCCGATATCCACGAGATAGGGCAGATGTTATTATATGGGACAAAAAAACTGCACTCGTTCTTGAGTTTAAGCGTGAACAGTATTTGCCTAAAAATGATTACCGAGAATATGAAAGGCAATTACACAATTACTACAAAATGATTAATGAGGTTCACAGATATGGAAAGAATCAGAAGGTGGAATCTGCCTTTGTTTTCACAAACTGTCAAGACGAGATGAATATCATCCCAAGGGAGTGGGATTATGGTGGAACATATTATATATGCTCACAAAGCGGTGTATCTGATTTGATATGTAAAATTTTTGATTGTGTCGAGACCATGTCGGCAAAAGAGTTTTCTATGTGGATTGGGTATTGTTTTAATTAGATATTATTTGTTTGTAGGACTCTTAAGACATAGTGTTTTGAAGTCATGGTAAGATCTGTATGAACGTTGGTTTGTTACTGTTAGGAAACCTTCATTAAAGGTAATAACTCAAAAAAAACACCAAAAGTTATTTATCAATGGTATAATTAGTAAAAATATAAATTAAGATTGATGATAGGAGGAGTCATTATGCCAAAAAGTTGGAAGACTGCTGAAGAAAAGGAAGAAAGCCCAAAGAAAAAAGGGATATTATGGAAAATATTATTAGCGTTGGTTGTTATTGGTTTACTTGGTTCTACGATGAATAAGGATCCGAAGGATTCGAATTCTTCTTCCGGAAAAAGCAACACAGATAATACTGCTAGTGTTATCGTTGCAGATTTTAGCACAATGACATTGGATGAAATTACTAAGTGGGCTGAAGATAATAATGTTACTGTCAAGTTCGTACAAGAGTATTCAGAATCAGTACCAGATGGAGAGTATATTAAACAGAACAAAGATGTAAACGCTACGGTAAAACCTGGAACAACAATTTCAGTTTCATACTCAATGGGTCCCGAACCATCAACAGAGTATAAAAATGCATTAAAGCGAGCTGAAACCTATTCAAAAACATTGCACATGTCAAAAGAAGGGATATACCAGCAGCTTGTTTCAGAATATGGAGAAGGATTTCCGGCAGATGCTGCAAAATGGGCAATTGAGCATCTTAATGCAGATTACAAATACAATGCACTAAAAAAGGCAGAATCCTATTCAAATTCTATGTATATGTCAAAGAAAGGCATATACAATCAGTTGATTTCTGCTTATGGCGAAAATTTCACTAAAGAAGAAGCACAATATGCAATTGATAATTTAGATGCAGATTACAATAAAAATGCACTTATGAAAGCAAAGACATATGAGAGCAGTATGAATATGTCGAGGAGTGCTATTTATGATCAACTAGTGTCGGAATATGGTGAGGCATTTACTCCGGAAGAAGCACAATATGCTATTGATCATTTGAGTGACTGATTTAGTGTTTCGTTTAATCATTTATACGCTAATCAACAGGTAATTGGAATATAGCATTGTTGGCCCTGCATTGTGCAGGGCCTTTTTGTGATATAATGAAGAGAGTTTTTTCCAGGAGAAGAAAGCAATATGTGTTAGCTAGTATAGGAATGGGCATACAAGAAGAAATAGGTGAAAAACTTAAAGAGATAGAGGAAAAAGAAAACGTCAAGATCCTTTACTGTGTAGAGTCGGGAAGCAGAGCATGGGGCTTTGCTTCACCGGACAGCGATTATGATGTCCGTTTCATCTATGTGCATCAGGCGGATTGGTACCTCAAGCTCGAAAAGACAAGAGATGTTATAGAGTGGCAGCTTGATGATGTCCTCGACATAAACGGATGGGATTTTAAAAAGACCCTGACGCTTCTTCACTCTTCCAACCCTACTATTTTCGAGTGGAACCAGTCACCGATAGTGTACAAGACAACTTCGGAGTGGAAGGTTGTTTCCGACATTATAAATAACTACTTCGTACAGAAGTCGGGGCTGCATCACTATCTGAGTACTGCTAAGAGCAATTACAGGGAGTATCTTAAAGGAGATATCGTCAGGGTGAAAAAGTATTTTTATGTGTTAAGGCCTATTTTGGCATGCAAATGGATACTTAAGAATCAGACACCGCCCCCTATGCTTTTTTCGGAATTGACAGAGGCTTGTCTTGAAGAAGAAATGAAAGAACCTGTGCGGGAACTCCTAAGGATAAAAACGGAGACTCCCGAGATCGGCGAGGCAAAGAGGATAGACGTTATAAACGAATATATTGACAGAACTATCCCGGAGATCGAAAAGCTCATCGAGGACCTTCCTGCAGAACAAACTGCAGGATGGGAAGATCTCGATGCTGTATTTATGGACATATTGAAGGGATTGAGATCATCGTGGCGACAACAGTAATAACAAGAAAAATATATGATTTGGAATTAGAAGTATACAGTGCTCAATAGTATTATTTGAAAAATTATGACATTAAAGCAATCATTTCATAATTTCAACCACAGACTATACCTGGCACTGCTGATCTTGGGGCTTTGTCCGACGATCTATACGACTGCCAGGGTGTTTTTTCTTGGACAGCTTCCGGGCGACTGGTCTTTTTCTATTGCGGGACAGCTGTCCTGGGTCAATCTTATATATGAAGTAATAAACGAGGCGATCATTTTGCCTCTGTTCTTTTTCTTGGGTAAGGATAAAAAAGATAAATATGTATTTTCGAACAGGGTAAGGACAGGTCTTTTGATCACGTTCTTTGTGTATGTGGTGCTCTTCGCTCTGATCATGATATTTGCAAGACCACTGCTTTTTCTGATGGCTGCTGATGAAAGCATACTTGAGCCTTCTGTTTCATATATACGCATAGAAAGCATCGCAAATATCTTTTCTGTACTTTCTCAGTTTTCGCTTGTGGCTTTGGTCTCGGTGAATAAGAGCAGGTACATCTATATCATAACTTTCTTAAGGCTCATTTTATCTCTTGTGACCGATACGTTCCTTGTATCCTCTCTTCCGATCTCCTTAAATCTCGGAGTTGACGGTATAGGGTATTCCAATATCATAGTGAACCTAATACTATTTATTCTAACTGTTGTCCTGCTTGAGAAAGAGAACATACGGGTATGGAGAAAAGAGAGACCTGATTTCAGATGGACGAAGGAATTCTTTAAGATCGGAGGGATATCAGGTCTTGAATCCTTTGTCAGAAATCTTGCATATATGGTAATGATCTCCCGCATGGTAAATGTAGTAGGAGAACAGGGCACATATTGGGTCGCAAATAATTTCATCTGGGGATGGCTTTTGCTTCCGGTGATACAGCTCGGAGAGCTCATAAAAGAAGAAGTTGCAGAAAATATAGAAAACGTTAAGAAGAAATCTCTGGGATACTTTGCAGTCACCGGTGTTATTTGCGTACTTTGGTTTTTAAGCATTCCGCTTTGGAAACCGTTCATGATACATATACTGCAGTTCGCGGAAGCAGATAAACTGTACGATTTAGTCCTTGTACTGATAGGCTTTTACGTTCTTTATGCTTTTCAGAATGTATTCGATGCAACTTTCTACGGCCTCGGAAAAACGGGATATATGCTTTTCGAGTCTGTAGTGACAAATACGGTATATTACGGGATAGCGTTCATCCTATATATCAAGGGTATATGGATCCCAACGCTTACAGGTATAGCATTGCTCTTCGGTATAGGAATGGCATTTGACAGTATAGTATCCTTTGGTGCATATTGGTACATGGTGAGAAAAGAACTAGGCTAGATACAAAGATGTCAAAAAAGAAAAAGAGATCTTCAAAATGGAATATGCCTAAGAATGCAGGAGAGTATTTCAGTCCGGGATACAACGCAAAATTTATGAAGGAGCACCGCTTCCTTACAGTGCTCGTCGTTATCGTGGATCTCATTGTAGTCTTAGTTCCTATGGGCGGATATATTTTTCTTGTAGGAAAGGTCATTGGTTTTGAGACTCGTATGAACTTGCTTGAAGTGTTGATCTTCAGCATAGGTCTAATAGGTTCAGCAGGTATAGTGATTGCCGTAGCCAATGTCTGGATGTCTGTATTGGATCAATATCTCGGTCATAAGGTCACGATATATTCTTTGCTTTTCGGGATCGTTGTTTCCGGAGCATCTCTATGGCTTTTAGCTCTTGTTCATTAAACTCAATGTAAAAAAGACTCTTTTAAATGAGTAATAAGGTATGAGATGGTACATTTACACCAGTACACCAAAAATTACACCATTTTTGCAGTGAGATATAGTGACTTACAGTGAGATATAGTGGGTAAGTAATAGTGAAACGCCTTGAAATAGTTAGATATAGTGACTTATAGTGAGTTACAGCGACTAAGTCCTCCTATTCCCCACCTGTCGCCCGTTATGATCATAGGTCTTCACAAGCCTTCATAAGTCTTCACGGCAAAACCATAAAGCCAGAATTAAGGTTTTTTCCTTCATATCTTTTCATAACTCTTCATAAGTCTGTATAAATTGATATGAAAAACAGAATATAGCTGACCCTCAATACTAGACGAAGAACTGGCACAGAGGGTCAGTTTTTTATCGCATAAAGTACCATAACAGTGCATTTTTGACATCCATCGGTTAGATTCATGTTGTTTTATATATCTCGTGTATTTGTGAAAGGAAAGAAACGACATGAAAAAGGAAGTACCGATTTGGGAGCGAACTGCTTTGACGCTGGAAGAGGCATCTGCATACTCAGGAATAGGGATTGCAAAACTCCGGTCCATTTCGGAATCAGAAAACTGTCCGTTCGTACTGTGGAACGGTGGTAAAAGGCTCATCAAAAGAAGATTGCTGGATGAGTATCTTGAGAAGTCTTACAGTATTTGAGGAGGTTTTGAAAATGAGAAGAAAAGACGAATACGGACGCATCTTAAAGAAAGGAGAGACACAGCTTGAGGATGGTTCTTATGAATTCCGGATCACTGTTGGTGAAAGGCGATACAGCATCTGTTGTCCTTCTTTAGATGAACTTAGATTAGAGGAAACAGCGCTTATTGATTCAAAAAATACCGGCAAGGTTTGTCTTAGTATGATGAAAACAGTCAATGACGCATATTATGAATGGCTGAAGCGCAAAGTCAATCTCAAAGGAAATACAATGATCAATTACAGGTATTCATATGAGTATTATGTTAAAAACTCCGGTATCGGCAGAATGCTTCTTAAAGATGTAAAGAGGGCGGATATCAAAAAGTTCTACAACCGTCTTGCAGATCAGCGAAGGCTTAAAGCATCCACCATAGATTCTATTCATACGGTGCTGCATCAAGTCTTTGATATTGCTGTTGATGAGGGAGTGATTATGAACAATCCTTCAGACAAGGCGATTTACGAACTCAGGAGATCACACTGCTACGACGGTGAGAAGAGAAAGGCTCTTACAAGAGAAGAGCAGCAACTGTTGCTTGATTTCATACAAGGCCACGACATCTATTCCCGTTGGTATAACGTAATCTATATTCTTTTGAACACCGGAATGCGTATAGGAGAAGCTTGTGGACTTACATGGGATGATATAGACTTTGATAAAGAGCTGATATACATTAATCGAACGCTGGTCTACTATTCCAAGGGTGGCACCTCCACCTATAGCATAAGTACTCCGAAAACGGAAGCAGGGAAACGTGTTATACCGATGTTTTGTGACGTAAAAGAGGTCCTTCTTGAATTAAAACTGTATCAGGAAGATAACGAACTACAATGCAGCAGTATTGTGGATGGTATCAGTGGCTTTATATTAATGAATCGAGAATGCAGGGTGTTGAATTTCAGCAGTATCAATAAAGCGATCAAAAGGATCATCAGAGATTGTAACGATGAGATACTGCTTAAGGAAGAACTTACGGAAGATACGGTGCTTCTTCCGATGTTCAGCTGTCATTCCCTGAGGCATTCCTTTGCAACTAATATGGTCGAATCCGGAGTGGACATCAAAACTTGCCAGAGCATACTCGGACATTGCGATATATCCACTACTTATAACATATATGTTGATGTTACCAAGGCAATGCTGGATAAGTCCGTGCAGGAGTATAATGCCATGCTGACAAAGTGTAATTGAACAAGCAAGTCTGAACTAGCCGGCTCAGCATATTGATTATTATAATAAAAGTTATATTCGGAAAAAGGGGCTGAATTACTGATTGCTGCAGCATTCAACCCCTTTTTGAATCTTTAAGTATAGGTGTTCGTTAAGCGTTTTGCTTTTTGAGACAAGCACTATATAGATCAATAGAGACGCTATAAGGACAATTCCATATTTCAGCATCTCATTGAAATTCAGAGTACCGAAACGGATTCCCTTAAAAACCTTTCGGCAGCACAGCAGGAAAACGAATAATCAAAATGTAAATCCTGTTACGTCCACATCTTTTAACATTTCTTTAGCCTTTTTGAATGCTTTATCTATATCTTCTTCAGGCACTCCTATATATACAGGCAATATGCTCTCGATAAAATACAGAAAAACGTCGTCTTCATACATTTCACTTTTAAAGCGTTTGATGATCTCTACTTCAGAAGCCGTTTCCATAGACGCGTAGTATTCTTTCGGATATCTTTTTTTCAGTTTATATTGGGCAAATATAGCTTCATAAGAATCCCATATACCTGGAATAGTCAGGAATACATTATGCAGAAAATCGGAAGTCACAGCTTCCAAATAGAACCTGAATACTTTGGGATTGCGCGCAAGAATCTTGTAATGCAGTCTGTTCTTAAGAGCATAATAGCATATGGAATCGATATTCTTTCCTGAAATGATTTTGCTGAGTATATTATCTTCCTCAATGAAAAAGTCCACTAAAATCTGCTCTGCAAGCGATTGTTTGCCTGAAAAATAATAGGTGACAAGATTGTGGTTGATTCCGAGTTCTTCACCTATCTTCCTGAAGGTGGTTGCCTCGTATCCTGTTTCAAAAAACAGCTTTTTTGCAGTCCGCAGAATGGCTTCTTTTGTTTCTATTCCTTTTTTATATGCCATATCGTCATAGTCCTTTTCTTTCTGGTTCGGTATACCAGTGTATAAACAAGTATATGATAAACCAAAGATTTTGTACACACATAAAATAATATATTGACAGTATGTATCATATCATATAAACTATACACGCACAATATTATGCATGTATAAAATATACAAAACAACATAGAGGAATTATTCATGGGATTAAAGGAAGAGAAAAGAGAGTTGCTTAAGGACGTTATGACTCGCGGTAAGAAAGTACCGCGCGTGCCTTTGTATCTCAATCTCCAGGGATGGATAGTATATCACGGTGCGGGATACGGTTATGAGGAGTCTGTATACAGCAGTGAAAAACTGCTTGGTGCCTATGAAATGGCATTTTCCGAATATCCTGCAGATCTGTATTACGATACTGGCGGATATGCTTTCATGGGATTTTCAAGGCTGCTTGGATCCGAGGACTATTATCTCAACGAGGAAAAGTACAGCATGAACTTCAAGGACATCTGCTATCTTACGGAAGACGATCAGCTCAGAATGCTTGCGGATGATCCCAAGAACTTCCTTTGGAATCATTTCTACGTAAATAAATTTAAAAATCTCAATCCTGAAAATGCGGAAAAAATCATCGGCACATATCTGGAGGCTTCCGGCAGACATTTCGAAATGGTTGGGAAAACGAAGGAAAGGGTAGAGTCTGAAAAAGGATGTCTGTTCCTTTCAGACGTACCCATGTACCAGCCGGCATTCGATTACCTGTTCCAGTACATAATAGGGATGAAAGGGATCTCCATGGCAATGAGAAGGAAGGGCGATCTTCTGATTTCGGCGCTCGACGGTTTCGAAGACCTCTTCGGCAGATATATGGACGAAATAACGCCTCCGCTTTCTGCTGATATGCCTTTCCAAAATCAGATATGTCTTCTCGGACAGACCATAACAAATCCCAGGCAATTCGAGCCGTTCATCTGGAATTACATGAAAAAGCGCATAGGGAAAATGGCTCGGCAGGGCAACTTCTACTTTATGGTTGAAGGAGCCGGCGGAGCGCTTCTTGACAGTCTTGAGGATATCCCTGAAGGCGTGTGCGCTCTCCATATAGAAAAAGACGATATAAAAGATCTGGTTTCAAGATTTGATGACAGATTCACCTATGTCGGGGGCATGCCCGTGTCCCTCCTTGGTGGCGGATCCGAAGAAGAGTGCTGCAGCTTCGCAAGAAAGCTTATGGACGATTACGGTGCTGCCGGAAACTATATATTCAGCACAGACAAAGGAATAGTATTTGAGACCGATGCAAAACCGGAGAATCTCAGAGCCCTGTGCAGGACCGTTGCTGAATACAGACAGAACTGATTTTGTGAATCTATTGACATTGAGGTATACATCCATGGAATCAAAAGAAAAAAAGCCGCTCTATCCTCAGCGGCTTAAAGAGATATTGAAAGCGGAAGGCGTTCCGGAGAGAGAAATAGACGGGACCGTCGATCTGCTCACGTTTTCGCTCATAGCACATTTGTAGTGTTTTGAATAAAGGTAGATGTTTTTACGAAAGGAGTAAGGAAATGTATAAATCAAAAAGGAATCTTGTCCTTGTGTTCGTTAGTTTCTGCGTTGGAATGCTTTTCTTCATTCCATATATCAGATTCTCATTTTATGACCAGACCCTGAGCGTTTTCGGTATCAACCACACTCAGATGGGTCTTCTTGGAAGCGTGTACGGAGCCGTTGCCATTGCGGGTTACTTCGTATCCGGTCTTCTGGCAAATCGTTTTGAGCCTAAACGTCTGATCGCTCTTTCATGTTTTGCGACAGGCGGCATCACTGTATGGCTTGCTCTTATTCCGTCGTTTACGCAGATGGTCGTCATTTACGTTCTGTATTCGATTTTCACCATCGCCACCCTCTGGTCTCCTTACCTTGTAATTATCAGAGAGCTTGGAGGGGATGAAGAGCAGGGAAGACTCTTCGGTCTGAGCGATTCAATGAGAAACGTTTTCAGCACTATTGCCGGTTTTGCATTCGTTTACATTTTCAGCCTCTTCGCAAATGAAGTATCCGGATACCAGGGTATGCTTTACGTATCCGTTGGTCTTTATGCGCTTTTCGGTATCCTGTCTCTTGTGATCATACCGAAGGTTCATTCAGGGAAAAATACAGATGAAAAAACTGTATCCGTAAATGCGGAAGAAAAAGTGTCTCTCAAAGAGACTTTCAAGATTCCCGGAGTATGGATCATGGGAATATTCATTTTTGCATGCTACAGCGCCATCATCACACAGACTAATTATCTCGGAACTTTTACAACTATAGTCCTCGGTTTCGACGAAAGCGTATCAAGCGCTCTTGCAGTGACCAGAAACTACCTTATCCCGATTTTCGCAGGCATTGTAGGAGGATTCCTCGTTGATAAGGCAAAGTCACGTATACGCGCCTTTATCGTGCTTCTTGCTCTTATGGCTGCCGTATGTGTAGCTATCCTCTTTACAAGAGAAACACCGGCAGTGTGCAATATACTCACCATGTGTCTTTCCGCAGTCGCTATGATGATACTTGCTACGTACTGGTCCATAATGCCCGATTGCGGCATTCCTGAAAGGAACACTGCAGTCGCTACGGGTATAGTCTCCTGCATCTGCTACCTCCCCGATGCGTTTATAACCATCATAATAGGAAGATGGATAGATGCAGATCTTTCCGGCGGCTTTACAAAAATGTTCATTTGGATGATAGTATGGGTAGCAGTTGCAGTCGCAGTCGCTGCCGTGATGCTCGTAAAGAACGCAAAGGCAAAGAAGCAGGCTTAGGATTTCAAAGGTCACTGCCATGAAAAAGATTAAAGGATTATTGACAAAAATCGCGCTTATCTCTTGCGGATACGGAATATTCTCAGATTCTGTGATAGTGCCCGTATTCTCAAAGATATGCGCTGAATATCCCGAGGCAGGCGTCGGCATAACAGGATTCGTTTTGACCGGCGGATATATTTTCAGTCTGCTGGCTTCCCTTTTGACAGGCTATTTACTCAAAAAAGTCTCGGCAAGGAAAATGCTCCTTGCCGGGACTATCCTATTTACTGCAGGAGGAGTAGGGGCGTATTTCACGAACTCTATGGAATTTCTGGCTTTTTGCAGGATCTTGGACGGACTGTCCGACGGGATACTGGCGGTGGCAGCGCTTTCCGTAATAACGGCTCTTTACGAAGGACAGGTAAGGGTAAGGATGGTAGGCATGTATTCAGCCGTGAGCGCAGCATTCGGTGTACTGCTTTCATTCTTTTCGGGGATCATCGGTGAAACGGCAGCGGATTGGAGATATTGTTTCCTCCTGAATCTCATATCAGCCGTATCCATTATCCTTGTATTCATATCTGTGCCCGGCAACGTCAAAGAAGATAAAAGCGGGGACGCTGTTGACGTAAAGGGAGGAAAGAAGAATTCTTTTGCTGCAGCCTTCAGCTTTAAAGGAGCCTGGTCCATATACATAGAGTTTTTCATTTCAAGCGCTCTTTACTGTATACTGTTCGTCTTTGTGGATATCTACGTGCAGGAAAAAGCTCTTGGCAGCAGTGTCCTTTCCGGGACCATTTCGTCTCTCGGATCCATACTCACTTTCGTTACAGGAGTGATATTTACAGTGATATATGCAAAGGTAAAAGGCTTTGCCAGGTTCCTTTGCTTCCTTGGACTCGGACTTTCTTTCATTGGGCTCAGGATCGCAACACAAAGCGCGGGAGCGGTTCTTTTCTATGCCTTTGCAACCGTGTTCTATTCTTTCCTTAATCCGTATTATCAGATGGAGATCGGTCTGGCTGCACCGGAAGAAGTAAGGGAGCAGTCGATAGGAGTACTGAACGGATGGTATAACATCGCGTGTTTCGTATCTGCATATATTCCTACCGCTGTTATGCTGCTTCTGAAAACTGATAAGGTTTATCTCACTTTCTCACCGCTTGGCATCATGCTTTTGGTGATAGCAGTTTTGATACTGCTTTTCCCAAAAGAAAGGAAAAGGGAAGCATAGACTTAGCTGTGAATGGAACCATCAACAATACGTGACATGATGGTGCATTTAAATCATTACCATTACTCATTAACGTTTCTCAATTAACATTGAGAAACTGAAAAAAAGAAAAATACAAGAGATTGAAAGATATATGCAATCTTTAGATAATAAGAAATGATATAGCTTTGTACACCATGTACACCAAAACCTACACCATTTTTGCAGTGAGATATAGTGACTTATAGTGAGATATAGTGGGTGAGTAATAGTGAAACACCTTGAAATAGTGAGATATAGTGACTTATAGTGAGTTACAGCGACTAAGTCCTCCTATTCCCCACGATGAAACCCTTATAGCCACTTTTTGAAAAAATGGTGTATTGAAAAACGTGGGTTTCCAACCTTAGAGAAATTGCAGTTTTTAGCGAACTATACGACCCTTGAGAATGCTGAATTTTCAGGGGTTTTGCTTTGTATGGATGACTTCAATAATGTACACCATTTGACAGGGGCGGTTTGCCTAAAAACCGCGACGTCCTTCATTTTGTGATTTTTGCCGAAATTCGCAAAAGTACACCAAACTTACACCATTTTTGCAGAAATCGCAGAAAATGTGAAAAAATCGCACATTTTTGAGTTGAGCGTTTTTGAAATATTGGAATCTATTTTGTGTTGCAAAGATTCTTTGCGGTATTATTTCATTGATTGTCAATGTTCTTTGATAGACGCTGATGTACAATAAAGTTACACTGACCTCACAAATTAAACAAAGGAGCATTTAGATGGAACTGGGAAAGAGGATCGCTGAAATAAGGAAGGAACATAACCTTACACAAGAGGATTTGGCAGAAATCTGCAGTGTGACACGGCAGACTATATCAAATTGGGAAAACGGAAAAAGTTATCCTGATCTTGAGACCCTTGTGCTTATCAGTGATACATATGGCGTTTCTCTGGATGCAATGATGAAAGGAGACAGAAAGATGGTCAGTAAAATCACAAAAGAACAGAAACAAGGCAGAAGCAATGCAGTTAAAATCATCATTGGAGTTATAATTGTAATTGCGATCGTGTTTGGTGGTATATGCTATGACGAGACACACGAGAGCTATATATCATATGACAAATCCGGTATTACGGTGTCAGAAAAAGGAGAATTGTTTACGGATAAGAATTATAAACGTTATGTCAGTTACCGTTTCGTAACAGAAACTGTTAACGAGGAAAACCACGAAGTTGTGTTCATATATCTTACCGGAAATATTTCTACAAATTACTTCAATCAAAAACATGACAGTAAGACACCATTCGTCGGATATGGAGAAAGTAACGGACAAAGTCTTGGTGACAATGGTGAGATGCTCAATAATGTCGTGACCGAAGTATACTATTTATCCGATATATACGTGGGTGATCAGGGACTGCATAATTCAAAACATTCGACATTGGTCCCTTTAGATGCATCGGAACAGGAAATGAAAGAGATTGTTCAGAAGATGAAATCGGATTCGATACTAATATGGGAAAGGAAGGAAAACTGACCGTATATTTGCTTAAATCATTCCCTTTTGCAGAAATCGCAGAAAATCAAGAAAAATCGCACATTTTTGTATATGTGTTTCTGAATCAGCACTTGCTGCAGAGATTGCGAATTATTGCTTTTGATGTAATAATGAAACATACAAATCGGAGTTTTTGGAGGTATTACCATGGTCCGTCTGGAAGAGCTAAACAAATATAACGTATGGGATATCATGGAGCTGAGCGTAAAGGAGGAACAGGAGCGCTTTCTCGCAAGCAATGTATGGAGTCTTGTTCATGCTTACGTCGGAAACAAGACCAATGGGGCCGTATATCCGTTCGGAATCTATGACGACGACACGCCGGTCGGCTTTCTGATGCTCGCCTATGACTATGGAGAGGTTTGCGACGACGAAAATGCACCTGAGATATCAAAAGACAATTACTTCTTTTGGCGCCTGATGATTGATGAGGAGTTTCAGGGAAAAGGTTATGGACGTGAGGCTGTCAGACTCGCGTTGGATTATATCAGGACGTTTCCCCACGGGAGAGCGGAGTATTGCTGGATCTGCTATGATCGGGAGAATACGGTGGCGAGAAAGATATACCGTTCATTTGGTTTTGAGGAGATAGGAGAAGACAAAGACGGCGACATTGATGCCGTTCTGAAGCTGTGAGGAGAATTTGATCATGGATAAAAAGACCACTATGGAAAACCTTGTCCG
>CAZTHD010000002.1:0-24425 GCA_964613315.1 uncultured Oscillospiraceae bacterium
GGATACATGAACGGAACGGTCATTTCGAGACTTCACGTTCCTCCCTTCATCGCAACACTGGGTATGCAGACCATAGTTTACGGTATCTGCCTCGTAGTTACCAACGCACAGCCAATAGGCGGATTCCAACAGAAGTACATCGACGTTATTGCGGGAAGATGGGGAAATCCCAGAGAATTCAACCTTCCGCATCTTCTGGTAGTCATGGTCGTGATGTTTGCACTTTTCTGGTTCATCTACAACAAGACGACCCACGGCAAATATATGTACGCCATAGGTGGAAACGAAGTTGCTGCCGAAGTATCAGGTGTCAACACAGGAAGATCCATAAGGCTCATATATATGACCGCAGGCATCATGTATGCTCTTGCAGGTTATCTCCTCGCTGCAAAATCCGGCGGTGCTTCTTCCGGACTTGCTCAAGGATATGAGCTTGAAGCTATTGCAGGATGCACCATAGGCGGTGTATCCACCACAGGCGGTATAGGAACGGTATCCGGAGTTCTCATCGGAGTTCTCGTATTCGAGCTTCTCAAGATCATACTCCAGTTCCTCGGCGTCAACCCCTACTACAACTACGTTGTACAAGGTCTTGTTATCGTCATCGCAGTTGCTCTCGATATCAGAAAGTACGTCAAGAAAAAGTAAAGAAACAGACATCTTCGACTCCCGGAGCTTTATGCTTCGGGAGTTTTGTATTTCCATATTTCTTTGCATAGTGTATAATATTTAGGTTAAGTATATTGTCAGTATATAGGATGTTATCTGATCGGATATGACTACAAGAACATTTAAAATATCAACAGCCGTTCTTCTTTTGGTAGCCCTTCTTCTTTGCCTTTCAGCATGCGGGGAGGAAGCTGCAGTCGAGCACGACGTATTCGACTCGTACCTCGCTTCAAAAGGTGAGGAGATCGCTCTCTACCGCGGAGAACAGACAGTTGAAAAGAATATTTTCGGCAAGGTGAAAAGCTGGGAATGGAACTTTACTGAAGCAGGGAGCAAAGTCAGAGGAACTAACGTCGTCCTTATTGACGATCCTGCAAAGGATATGGATGGAAATATTCTTTACGACAGGATACTCCTGGACGGCGAAGAGTATTTCATCTCTCCTGAAGCTCACGTGTATCACAAAGAAGGATCCGTGCTTGAAAAAGAAAAATACGTGCGCACCGCTGCGACTCTTTATTCAAAGCCTGACGAAGCAAGGATATCAGGTTTTGCAAGGAAAGGAAGCAAACTTGAGATCACCGGATTCGACGGTTTCAAAGAAGACGGGACCGTCGAAATGTACGAGGTGAAATGCGGTGAAATGGAAGGCTGGGTATTTTCAAAATATCTTGTGGATACTCAGGAAGAAGCCGACGCCGTATACAACGTAGACGGCTGCGCCGACAGCCATGCAGACGACTATCTCGAAGGTCTCGAACTTTACGGAGGAGATCCTACAAAACTCGATTATTATCCCGTGGACAAGCCCCGTTTTGAGGACAATCCTTTTTGCGAGGATGTAAGAGCAATGTACCTTTCAGTTGCCTGCTCCTACGATATCGACTGGTATATATCGATCGCTCAGGCTCACGGTATCAATGCGCTTGTGATAGACATAAGGGACGACGTTGTGGGCTTCGATGCCGACGTCGTAAGAGAAATGAGCCCCTTCTCCTATGAGTGGCTCTACTACGGAGCGGATACCTACGGCGACATGATAAAGAAGGCAAAGGATGCCGGTCTTTACGTCATAGGTAGGATAGTGTGCTTCAAGAACCCCTGGTATGCAACGGATCATCCCGAAGACTGCTACTGGGATCTTTATCACGAAGACCTTCTCCCAAGCGTCTACTCAAGAGACGTCTGGTATTACAACGTTCAGCTTGCTATAGAAGCCATAAGGAACTTCGGATTCAACGAGATACAGTTCGACTACGTTCGCTTCGACGAGACGAGCTGGTACAAGTGCGATGCGGGCGATTTCGATTTCGGTGATAATCCGTATAACGAAGACAAATGCGAGGCCGTTCAGAATTTCATATTCTATGCTGCCGACATGGTCCACAGGGAAGGGGCGTATATAAGCATAGACTGCTTCGGAGAACCTGCAAGCGGATACGTATGTTCATACGGACAGCACTGGGCCGCCATGTCCAATATAATCGATGCCATTTCCGCCATGCCCTATACTGATCACTTCAGTCACGACTACCCGGCTCTTTGGGAATATCCTTACTATACGATCAAGGAGTGGGGCGACGGGGCTGCCATACAGCAAAAGACCATTCCTACGCCTGCAACGGTAAGGACATGGATAACTGCATACAGCGTTCCTTACTTCTACGCCGAAGAAGACAAGATCTACTACGGGGCTGAAGAAGTTTCAGACCAGGCCCAGGCTCTATGGGACGCCGGCCTTACGGGCGGCTTTATGGCATGGAACATAGCCTGCGATCCGTACAGATATGACTATATAAGCTGGGCATGGGCAAAGGATTACGCCCATTCCGACGGCACTATATATCGATATTAGTATCGCGATCGCACGTTCACTTGAAACGGCAATACGTCTAGGTATTAATATCGCGATCGCACGTTCACTTGAAACGGCACTTGCGAGGAGCAGATTTTTCCGGCGAGCAGGCGGTATGGAATTTGGAGACGCGCAGTTTCGTGTCAACAAGCGTCCCAAATTCCCCGCAGGCAAGCCGTTTGAAAAATCGAAGCGACGAAGCACTGCCGTAAAAGTGCAGCGTGCAATCGTGATATAAAAGAAATAAACGATAATCGACATGAGTAAAAAGAAAAAGAAGAAAATAAAGAATAAAGGCCGTTTCATCGCATTCGTCATAGTCTGCCTCGGGCTAATAGGATTCGTCGCTTCGGTGATAATACTGAGAGGAATCAACTTAAGGCCGGTCGAATACAAGACCAGCGAAGCGTGGATCTCTTCTGACGGCAGCCCCGTTCAGTTTTATCACGGAGAAGAAACTATAGAACGTAACATCTTCGGCAAAGTGACTAAGAGAGATATAGTATTCACTGAAGACAAGACAGTCGTAAGAGGTACGGCAGTCACTGTCATAGACCAGCCTGAATACGATGAAAACGGAGAGCTCATCTACGAGAAGATCAAAGAAGGTGACACGATCTATTACGTAAAGCCCGGATTTACTGTAGACGACTACCAGAAGGTCATAAAAGAGACAGAGAAGTTCGTAAGGACTCCTGTGACCGTGTATGAAACTGCGGATGCTCCCGACATTACTGGCCTCATCAAAAAAGGAAACAGAGTCGATATCACAGGCTTCGATCATATAAAAGAAGACGGTTCAGTCGATATGTACAAGGTGAGCTGCAACGGAACGGAAGGCTACGTGTTCTCAAAATATCTTGTGGACACACAGGAAGATGCAGATAGAAAGTACGACCAGCAGGTGACTGCAAACGGCAACACCTACAGCCTCATAGAGTATCACAGCGATATAGATTATCTGTATCTCTACGGGGGAAGCGGTGAGAATCTCGACTATTATCCGGTCGATAAGCCGAAGTTCGAGGACAATCCTTTTCTCCCGGATGCAAGGACCATGTATCTTAACATAGGTACCATATGGAATATTGACGAGTATATAAGCTGCGCACAAACCTACGGGGTAAATGCAGTATGCATAGATATTTACGACGCGGTTTTAAGTTATCCTGCAGATACTGCAAAAGAATTAGCTCCCACAGTATATGCCAATGCCAATTCCGACCTTGCTGCTTTTGAATATGCTGTCAAAAGAGCAAAGGAGGCAGGTCTTTACACCATAGGACGCATAGTATGCTTCAAAAACGATTCTTATGCAGCAGATCATCCTGAAGACTGCATAGATTACTACGGCACCGACTGGCCTTCCATCTACAGCAGGAACGCCTGGGAATACAACGTCAAACTTGCCATCGAGAGCGTAAGAAAGTTCGGATTCAACGAAATACAGTTTGACTACGTGCGCTTCCCTGAGAACGCATACAGGATGTCTGCCTCGGGAGTCGCAGATTTCAAGAACAAATATAACGAAGAGAAGTGCGATACCGTGCAGGGCTTCCTTATATATGCCTGCGACATGCTCCACAGGGAAGGGGTCTACGTGAGCGTGGACGTTTTCGGAGAGAGCTCATTTGGCTACATGCCGGCATACGGTCAGTACTGGCCGGCCATTTCTAACGTGGTGGATGCCATCTCGGGAATGCCTTATCTCGACCACTTCGAGACTGATATACCTTCCCGCTGGGAAGATCCCTATACTACGGTGTATAACTGGGCTTACGGAGCAAATAAGCTGCAGGGGACCATTCCGACTCCGGCCGTTGCCAGGACGTGGATCACCGGATGGGACACGCCTTACTGGGGCCCATATATGACCTGCGATGCAAATTATATTTCAAGGCAGGCTCAAGGCCTTTGGGATGCAGGCCTTACGGGAGGCTTCCTTACCTGGGGTACCTGCAATCTTTCAAAGTATTACAGCTTCAGCTGGGCCTGGGCAAACAGATACTAAGCAATCAAAAACCGTGAACCTTTGGGCTCACGGTTTATCTTTTCAGTGTGAATACTTTTCGTCGTAGGTCTTGCAGAAATCATCTATATCTTTGATGGCCCTTGCAAGTTCTTCCGGTTCTGGAAGCATGACCACTCTGAAGTAGTTTGGATTTGGATAGTCAAAGCCGGATCCCGGAACTATCATCACGTGCTTGTCTCTTACGAGCTGCATGGCGAATTGTTTGTCGTTTCCGTCCTTTATATGTACCTTCTCCGGGTCTATCCTTACGAAGCAGTAGAGAGCCCCTGTGTTCTTTACGACTGACAGGCATTCGGCCTCGTTCACCGCATTGATGGTAGCTTCTCTTCTTTCGTAAATACGTCCTCCCGGAGACATCATCTCCACCGTATATACGGGGTCGTTTAGTGCTGCAGGTACGCAGAACTGCGCGAATGTGTTTGAACAGAGCCTTACGGATGACAGTGTTTCAAGAACGGTCTTTAATTCTTCCCCGTCTTCTCCTGTAAATCCGGAAGCTGTCATCCAGCCGCATCTGAATCCGCACACTATGTGAGATTTAGAAAGACCGTTGAAGGTCATTACGGGAAGATCCGGTGCGAGGGCTGCAATGGAACTGTGCTTTGCACCGTCCATTAATAGCCTGTCGTAGATCTCGTCTGCAAGTATCACAAGTCCGTGTCTTCTTGCTGCGTCGCAAATGCCAAGAAGCAGTTCATCGGAATAGAGGGCACCTGTCGGGTTGTTTGGATTGATCACGACTATGGCTTTGGTCTTATCCGTTATATGGCTTTCTATCTCCTTAGGATCGGGCATCCAGTTCCTGTCTTCGAAACATTCATAGAAAACAGGTTTTCCGTCAGCCAGCAGCACGCTGTTCGTCCAGAGGTTGTAGTTTGGACAAGGACAAAGCACCTCGTCTCCGGGATCGATCATCGCAGAGCATATCATTTCTGCGAGTTCAGATACGCCGTTTCCGAGATAGATATCGCTTGTAGATATATTTTTGAATCCTTTGCTTAGATCGTAAGCAAGTATGGCTTCCTTTGCTTCCTTTATACCTGTGGATTCTGAGTAGGCGGCGGCTTTTTCCGTTGCTTCGGCTATTGCTTTTTTAAGGCTTTCCGGTACGGGAAAACCGAAAGCAGCCGGGTTGCCTGTATTCATTTTGAGTACTTTATTGCCTTCAGCCTGTACTCTTAAGGCTTCTTTGTAAACTATGCCTCTTGTGCCGCTTGCTACGTTCTTCGTTCTTTTTGCTGTAAACATGGTCTTTACCTCCGCAAATATACCTTACTATTTTACATTTACAGAGGTAAATTATCAATAGAACTTTTGTGCCCGGCATACAAAAATAAGAAATGATTTTGATACTTTGCATTGAAATGATATAATACGATGGTTATGAGTATTTTGAGCATCTCACAACTTTATTTCAGCGTAGGCGTAGAGGATATATTAGAAGACGTCAGCTGCATAGTGAACGAGGGAGACCGCATAGGCATTGTCGGAGTAAACGGAGCAGGCAAGTCCACCCTCATGAAGCTGATCATGGGCGAGTACGACCCTTCGTATATTTCCTCCGGAGAAGGCTACGAAAAAGACTCGGGCACTATTTCTTTTGCCCGTGATATTTCCGTTGCTTATTTAAAGCAAAGAGAACATTTCTCTGCGGGGGTAAACGTTTGGCAGGCTTTGGACGTGAAGATAGATCCCGAAGAATTTCAGGAGAAGAACGGTTATTCCCTTGAAAAAGGCAAGAGGGGCATACTCACGAGCCTTGGCTTCAGCGAAGACAGCTACGGACAGGAGGCGATCTCCCTTTCAGGCGGAGAGCAGACAAGGCTGGCTCTCGGAGCCGTGCTTTTAAAGGAGCCGGACCTTCTCCTTCTCGACGAACCTACCAACCATCTCGATATACCGACCCTTCAGTGGCTCGAAAACAGGCTCAGGTCATATAAAGGGACTCTCATGATAGTATCTCACGACAGATATTTCTTAGACAGAGTCACCACTAAGATATTCGAGATAGAAAACAAGAGACTGACCGTATATAACGGCAACTATACGCAGTACAAGGAAAGAAAAGAGACCCTTTATCAGGAGGCTCTGAAGCATTACGAACAGCAAAATGAGGAGATAAAGCACGAAGAAGAGCTCATCGCCCGCTGGTACGGAAGAGGCACTGAAAAGCTCATCAAAAGGGCACAGAGCAGGGAAAAAAGACTTGCACACGTAGAAAGGCTCGAAAGGCCTGTCATATTAAAAGACGAGATACGCTTAAGCTTCAAGCAGAACCTGCAGACGGGAAACGACGTCATGCTCATAGACGATCTGTCCTTCGCCTACGACGATGTTCCTGAAAAGTTCCTCATAAAAGATTTTAACGCCATCATAAAGAAGGGCGACAGGGTCTGTATCACAGGTCCCAACGGTGCAGGAAAGACTACTCTTCTTCGCATGCTCATGGGACAGTTAAGGCCCACTGAAGGCCGCATCAAACTGGGGACCAACGTAGTCCCTGCCTATTACGACCAGCAGCAGGAAAATCTTCGGGCCGAGAATACTGTGCTTGAAGAAATGTACAACTGCAGAGGCATACTCATAGGTCCCGACGAATACGTGAGCGTAGAGAGCAGGTATACACAGACAGACCTTAGGAAGATGCTTGGCGCCATGTGCTTCAGGGGGGATGACGTATTCAAAAAGGTCGGTTCCCTTGCCGGAGGAGAAAAGGCCAGGCTTTCTCTTCTCAAGCTCATGATGTCCGGGGCTAACGTCCTAATATTGGACGAACCGACAAACCATCTTGATATAACGTCAAAAGAAGTATTTGAAGATGCTCTTCTGGCGTTCCCCGGCACCGAGATAATAGTATCCCACGACAGATATCTCATAGATAAAGTCTCGACCAGGATCATAGAGATAGGTTCCATGGAAGAGGCTCCCTTCACCCAGTCAAAGCCTGAAAAGGAGATAGGCGAGATGGGCTTTGCAAAGGGCTCTCAGGAAGAAAGGCAGGCGAAGAAAAAAGCAGAAGCCGATAAAAGAAGGGCTGAAAGGAAACTGGCTGAGGCTGAAAGCGATCTTGAAAAACTTGAAACAAGAAAAAAAGACCTTGAGAACCAGCTTTGCCTCCCCGTGGTATTCTCAGACCCTGTCAAGGCAAGGTCGGTGTCGCAGGAGCTCGAGGAAGTCAAAACAAAACTCGAGGAAGTTTATGCCCTTTGGATGGAACTTCAGGAAGAATAATTCACAATACTTCACTATTTGCACAATTTTAATGGAATAGATTTCCGTATTTTTGTATAATATCACAATAAGCGAACGCTAATGGTGTGAAAAAATCCCTTGTACACTTGAAATGTCCATAGTATAATTCAAGCTGTCCTAATTGATCAATTTAAAGGAGGAGTAGAAATGGCATATAAGATCACAGATGCTTGCGTAGCATGCGGAACATGCGCAGAGAACTGCCCGGTAGAGGCTATCACAGAGGCTGATGGAATCTATGTTATCGATGCAGATGCTTGCGTAGATTGCGGAACATGCGCAGAGAACTGCCCTGTTGATGCACCCGTAGAAGCATAATCTAAGATAAGTCAAAACTCTAAGGAGCACAGCCTAAGGTAGAGCTGTGCTTCTTTTTTTCTGCTGCTTTTGATGATATAATCAAGATATGAACGTTATAGGACTTTCAGGAAAGAGCGGCACGGGCAAAAGCTACGTCGCTACGGAGCTTTGTAAAAAGCTTGGGATAGACGCCATCATAGATGACGGACTTTTGATTGCAGAGGGCAAGATACTTGCCGGGGAGTCTGCAAAAAAGCAAAGCACCAGGATAGGCGCTGTAAGGACTGCCGTATTTCAAAAGGAGGAAAATGCCAGGGAAGTCATGCTGGCCATCGAAAGGCTGAGACCTGCCCAGATACTGATACTCGGTACCTCTGACGAGATGATAGGTCTGATAGCAGAAAGGCTTTCTCTTCCCGAGCCTTCGGAGATCATCCATATAGAAGACGTGACCACAGAAAAAGAAAGGGAGATCGCGTCTAAAAGAAGGCATCAGTCCGGAATGCATACCATTCCTGCCCCGACTCTTCAGGTAAAGAAGCAGTTTTCCGGTTATCTCATAGACCCCAAGAGAGCCTTCTCAAAGAAGGAAAATCAGACTAAAACCGTGATAAGGCCAACCTACAGCTATCTGGGAGCATATGAGATCTCCGATAAGATAATAGGGCAGATAGTTGAACACGAGGTCTCTATCACGCCCGGGTGCGGGCAGCTCCTCTTCGCCACAAGCATAAACGGGAACGACGGTATGTATATAAGGGCAATAATCAATGCCGAAAGAGGCACAAAGATGAGAAAGGCTGCGGAAGCTCTTCAGAAAAGGATCTCAGGAGCAGTCGAGCATATGACCTCATTCAACGTCCTGGGTGTTGAAGTAGAGATAAGAGGATACGTGAAAGCTTCGCCGCGTTTTTAGAAAAATCACCATATCTACACTATGGAAAAGGACATCCTCTGTTGACAACGGGCCGGCAGAGGATTATATTATACATAGTGTTTAGCACTCAACAAAAAAGAGTGCTAACAACACGGAAATATGTGGAATAAGGCGCAAAGCTGTGGTATAATACCCTTTGCGTTTAAAAACAGTAAGTCTGGTTCCAAAGGAACCATGATAAATAACAGGGAGGAAATATTATGACGATCGTACCTATGGGAAACCGCGTTCTTCTCAAAAAGGATGAGGCCGTAGAAAAGACAGCCAGCGGACTTCTTCTTGCAGCATCTGCTAAAGAAGAGAGCACGATGGCAACAGTAGTAGCAGTAGGACCTGAAGTTCCCGAAGAACTCAAGGTCGGTGACAGAGTCATCTATTCAAAGTTTGCAGGAGAAGCCATCAGCGTTGACGGCAAGGATTGCCTGCTCGCAGAAGCCAAGGATATTCTGGCAATAGTAAGATAGAGGAGTAATTATGTCTAAAGAAATCGATTTTGGCGAAAGCGCAAGAAGAAAACTCCAGAGCGGCGTAGACCAGCTCGCAAATACAGTTAAGATCACACTCGGACCTAAGGGAAGAAACGTAGTTATAGCAAAGCAGTACGGTTCTCCGCTCATCACCAACGACGGTGTTACCATCGCCAAGGAAATTGAGCTTGAAGACGGATTCGAAAACATGGGCGCACAGCTCGTAAAGGAAGTAGCTTCCAAGACGAACGACGTGGCAGGAGACGGAACTACTACAGCTACTCTTCTCGCTCAGGCGATCATACATGAAGGATTCAAGAACGTTGCCGCAGGCGCCAACCCCATGGTAC
The DNA here is from genome assembly GCA_964613315.1 of uncultured Oscillospiraceae bacterium. Taxonomy (GTDB): domain Bacteria; phylum Bacillota; class Clostridia; order Peptostreptococcales; family Anaerovoracaceae; genus RUG13409. The sequence continues at coordinate 9,863 of CAZTHD010000002.1, forward strand.
TCAAGAGAGGTATCCAAGGCGCAGTAGACGTAGCAGTAAGCGAACTCAAGAAGGTAGCAACTCCTGTTCAGGGCACTGAAGCTATCCGTCAGGTAGCTATCGTATCCTGCGGAGACGAAGAAATAGGCGGACTCATCGCACAGGCAATGGACAAGGTAGGAACTTCCGGAGTCATCACCGTAGAAGATTCCAAGTCCATGAATACGACCCTCGAAGTAGTCGAAGGTATGCAGTTCGACAGAGGATATGTGAGCGCATACATGGTCTCTGATACGGAGAAGATGGAAAACGTAATGCAGGATCCATATATCCTCATCACAGACAAGAAGATCTCCAATATCCAAGAAGTCATGCCGCTTCTTGAGCAGGTCCTCCAGCAGGGCAAAAAGCTCCTCATCATAGCAGAGGATATCGAAGGCGAAGCTCTCGCAACTCTCGTTGTAAACAAGCTCCGTGGCATACTCGACGTATGCGCAGTCAAAGCTCCGGGATTCGGCGACAGACGTAAGGATATGCTCAAGGATATCGCCATCATGACAGGCGGCACAGTGATTTCCGAAGAACTCGGTTATGAGCTCAAGACAGCCACGATAGATCTCCTTGGCAGAGCATCAACAGTCAAGGTCACAAAGGATACTACCACTATCGTAGGAGGCGCAGGGACCAAGGCTGAGATCGAAGCCAGAGTAGGCCAGATCAAAGCTATATATGCAAATACCACGTCAGAATACGACAAGGAAAAGCTCCAGGAGAGAATGGCAAAGCTGGCAGGCGGCGTTGCAGTCATCAAGGCCGGCGCAGCCACAGAGACAGAACTCAAGGAAAAGAAGCTCCGTATCGAGGACGCTCTCAACGCAACCAAGGCTGCAGTTGAAGAAGGTATAGTCCCCGGCGGCGGAACAGCTCTTGTAAACATCATTCCGGCAGTTGCAGAATATGCAGCAACTCTCGAAGGTGACGTAAAGACAGGTGCAAACATCATCGTAAGAGCTCTTGAAGAGCCTGTACGCCAGATCGCAGAAAACGCAGGACTTGAAGGAAGCGTTGTTGTCAATGCAGTCAAGAACGCGGCAAAGGGCGTAGGATTCAATGCAGCAACAGAAGTCTATGAAGACATGATCGCAGCAGGCATCGTAGACCCGGCAAAGGTCACAAGATCTGCTCTTCAGAACGCGGCATCCGCATCCTCACTGCTCCTGACGACAGAAGCAGGCATCATCGACTACAAAGCCGAAAAGGATATGGAGAAGATGCAGCAGAAGGCCATGATGCAGCAGCAGATGGGCGGAATGATGTAATCCCAAAACAAATCATACATACGGATCTCCTATACGGAGGTCCGTTTTTCTTTGCTTTGGACTATCGCAAAAGCAGTGATTTCCGTGATATAATCTTAAAAAAAGGAGAGATTAGAAATTGATCGACAGGGAAGTAAAAGTGCCATCGGAACTGGTGATGGATATGAGAAGAGAGGGCCTTGATACTGAACAGGTCCTCAGGGTCCTTGAGGATGCGGAAAATGGCAGTTTTGCCATCTATGACGAAGAAAAAGGACTGTATTATGCCCACGAAAAGGTCGGGATGGTCACCATATGGGTCTCATACGTCAAAGAGCCCGGTCATATAGAGATAAAAAGCGTATACAGCCACAGGATGAAGATAAAGGAGAACAGGGAATGATATGCGGTAAATGCAATGTCAAGCTTGAAGAACAGCAAACGGTATTCGAATATTTGGGTCGAGAGCTCACCTATCCCGTGCTCAGATGCCCTGTTTGCGGTCAGGCCTTCGTGCCGGAGGAACTGGTAAGAGGCAAGATACACGAAGTTGAAAGCATGCTTGAAGAAAAGTGAGAGCATTTGATCATTCAAAAGATGCAGGAGGATATCCTGTCGATTCGCTGGTAGCCGAAAGGATGGGGATCACCCATGAGGAGCTGGACCAAAGAATGCTCGAGGAATACCAGCTCGAGGCCTTCAGAAGGACGCTGCGCTATGCAAAAGAGCGCGGTGACTTTTATTCTGAACTATTCAGGGATATAGACCCGGGGCATATACTGAGTTTCGGTGACCTGGAAAAGCTTCCTTTTACTTCTGAAAAAAATCTTGCCGGAAACGAGTGGCGATTCCTTTGTGTTCCTTCTTCCGATGCATCCCGTATGGTAACAGTCCCGACGACAGGTACCACGGGAAAGCAAAAAAGGATATCCTACGGCGAAGATGATATAGAAAAAGCAGTAGAGTATATCAGGGCAGGCTACGAGGTGATGAACTGCCGCCCCGGGGAAAAGATGCTCATATATATGTCCGGAACTTCGGCAGGCAGCATAGGGGACATGGTTTTGAAAGCCGTAGAGCCTCTTGGCATGAGCATAGAAGTTTTCGGGGCAGTAACTGATATCCCGGCGGCTTATGAGAAGCTCATTCAGTCTAAACCTGAGGTCATTGAAGCCATACCCTGGCATGCGGCTGCCCTCGCAAGCTACGGAAAGCTCTTCGGAAATCCGGAGAAGGAATTCATAAGGAGCGTGAACCTGAGCGCCGACGTGGTGCCGGATTCGATAGTTGAAAGACTTGAAAGGCTCTGGGACTGCAGCGTACACAGGCATTACGGTTCCACAGAGATGTGTATCTTCGGAGGAGTTGAATGCACTGCCCACGAAGGATATCATCTGCGTCCTTCCGATATACTCTACGAGATCCCGGATAGAGATGCAGACGGTAAGGGTGAGATAGTGATCACTACCCTGGACAGAAAGGTCATGCCTCTCATAAGATACAAAACGGGAGATATAGGGAAGTTCACAAGCGAAGAGTGCTCCTGCGGAGGAAGGTTCAAAAGGCTTCTCAGAGTATATGGAAGAAAAAGAGATATATTAAGATTCGGCAAACACCGGATATTCATGTCCGATATCGCCGATGCCCTGTACAGATGCGACGAGCTCATTGATTTTGAGATCGAAGCAGATGAGATGGATCTGAAGATCACCAGTATCGGCATTCCCGGAAGCAGTGCTGATATATCGAAGCTTCGCGGCCATCTTAACTCTGTGCCTGAGCTTATGGAAGCGATCGAAGACGGGTCCTGTAGGCTGGATCTTTCTTCTAAAGAGAGTTGCAGTTTCAAGGGTGGTTACGATCTCAAGAAAAACGTAAAGTATAATGATCATTAAAACAACAAACTCAATATGTCCCATATGCTTGAAAAAACTCCCTGCGGTTTTGGAAAGGGATGAAGGAGAGGGTGAAATATGGCTTTGCAAGACCTGTCCCGAGCACGGCTCTTTTAAAGCGCTTGTTTGGAAAGGTTGCTTTGATCGTGAAGAGTGGACGGCGGGGCAGGCGGAGCTGAAGAAAGATGAAAAAGACCACTGCGCCGGCAATTGTCACAGCTGCAGCTGCCATCTTCAGGATGCGTGCTGTGTGATACTGGAGGTCACAAAGGCCTGCGATCTTCATTGTCCGTACTGCTTCGCATACGGCGGAGACAGCGGGGAAACGCCCTCTATGGACGAGCTAAAAAAAGCCATCGATTTCATCTCAATAAACGGTAAAGGTCCCTTGCTCCAGCTTTCGGGAGGAGAACCTACCCTCAGAGACGATCTGCCCGAGCTTGTCTCTTACGCAAAAAAGGCGGGCTGCAGTTACGTTCAGATCAACACCAACGGTATGAGGCTGGCAGAGGACAGAGAGTATGTAAAAAGCCTTGCAGACGCAGGTCTTGATATAGTGTTTTTGCAATTTGACGGAACAGATGACGAAATTTTCAGAAAGCTCAGGGGACGAGATCTTTTGGCAGTCAAGGAAAGAGCGATAGACAGCTGCGCCGAGTTCGGTCTATCCGTGACTCTCGTTCCGACTGTGGTGAGAGGGGTAAATGAGGAGAACATAGGAGAGATAGTGAGATTTGCCGTAAGCAGATTCCCCAAGGTCAAAGCGGTCCATTTTCAACCCGTAACGTATCTTGGCAGGTACCCAAAGGACGAAAGGGAAAAGATCACCCTGGATGAGCTCATGCATATGCTTTGCAGCCAAACGGGGATAGATGAGATATCGCTTCTTCCTTCAAGATGCGATCATGCTCTTTGCGAGTTCCACGGAACCTATATAGTCGGAAAAGAGGGTAAACTGATCCCTTCGAGCAACAGAAGATATTTTGCAAAAAAGAAAAGGAGCAGCGCTTCGGAAAACAGGGAATTCGTAGCGAGTCACTGGACCGGAGGAAAAGAAGGTGTGCCTGACTCTCCTCCTGACGAGATATCGGGTATGGATCTCGATTCCTTCCTTTACTATATGAAAAACGGCAGCATGACCATATCTGCCATGGCTTTTCAGGATGCTATGGATATGGATCTTGAAAGGCTTGCGAGCTGCAGCCTCCTCGTGTATGAGGACGGGAATCTCATACCCTTCTGCGGAAAATACCTAACGCCGGTGAAATCCATATCATAATTTATTCAATATAGTTAATGATTCCAGCTATAATACTACATTGACAGGAAGTGCCGGAAATTATACACTTCATATGTCATGTGAAGCATATTTAAGAAGGATTGGAAACAGGTAATATGAAAAAACATTTTTATTATCAAAATTATGTATTGAGATATCTAGTCTGCATTATTACTACCCTTGGCTTGATGTTCCTTGGGATATATCTTTTCTTAAATGTTTGGATGAAAATATCAGGTGCTGAAAGAATCAGTATAGAAATGTTCGCCTCTTTAGATGTCGATAAGACTAAAGGAGCGTTATTTCTATTCACCTTCGCCTTGTTTCTGATATTTATCCTTGCCTATAAGCGTGTCATTTATCCTGAACTCACGTCAAGATTAAGATTTTTTGTGAAAGAAGGGTTTTATGAGATCGAACAGGGCAGACTGCATATCCACAAAACTTCTGAAGATTTTCTTTTTAGTGATTTGGATTCAGTTGTAATTAAACAGCCGAAAAGATATGTTCAGCAATATGGGTATGCGAAAATAGATTTTGCCGCCGTTCCGGTCAGGTACATGATGGATGGAAAAATGGTGATAAACGGTGAAGGCAATAAATGCTCCATATATTTTTTCGATGATGAAACGACGAAAGAAAATCTGCCTTACACCGAGTTCCTTAATGATATATTATCATCGTTCACTGAGCTTAAATACAGAGACGAGACGGTAAAAGAGATCATTTGCGAGAAATAATTATATTCTGATAAATAAAAAAACATCGGCTGCTGACTGGCAGCCGACTTTTGTTATGAAGCGGATCGGTCTTCAGATCATCTCAGTTTCTGAAGATCATTAAAGTATAGCTTATCCTTTTCGGATCATAGTTGATCGAGCAGTCAAGAACAGACGAACCTGTGGCTTCCTGTTCTTTTTTGATGCGTTCTTCCAGGCTTTCGTAATTCATGATCGTGTCCGACATATATGATATGAGGGCTTCTCTGCAGTCCTTCTCATATACTGAGACAAGTCCCAGATACTGGGCGTATGAGCGAAGGGCTTCTTTGTCGATCAGACCGTTTTTGCAGATAACGGATGATTTCGCATCGTACGGGAACGACGATCTGAAGGCATATTGCAGATCTCCGGTATCCCTTTCGCAGAGCCCGCTTATTATCATGAAGCCTCCCGTTTTCAGCACTCTTTTCCACTCGCTGATGGCGCCTTTAGGATCCGGAAGAAGGGTCAGCATGCATTCGCTTAAGATGCCGTCAAAGCTGTCATCGTTATAGGGCAGATAAGTTGCGTCGCAGGAGTCAAAGGAAATATCAGGATGAAGTTCCTTTGCTTTTTCGATGGATGCTTTGCTGCTGTCTATACCGAAAGCTTCTATGGCGAACTCTTCTTTGAGCGCTGCAAGGCTTGTCCCTATGCCGCATCCCGCATCGAGGACTTTCAGCGCCTTTTCTTCCGGGACCATGCGCTTTTCGGTCATCAGTGTAACTTTCTTATCTCTGAAGGACGCAGTGCTTTTTATTGCAGCCCTGAATGCTTCCTTCGTGAGCTCTGTCCCGCCGGGGTGCAGGCTCAAATATTTTGTATCAGTATTCATTTCAAACCTCCCAAATACCCATGGGGTCATATACTTACTGTTTACGTCTTAAGTATAGCCCAGACAGAAAAAAAGTGTCAAATCTGCCATTGAGGAAATAAGGCGTTCTAAAGACTCGATTTGGAGGATATAGGAGGACGTATTATGGATAACAATATTTTCGGTACAAAAAAACCGGGGCTTTTGCCCCGGGGCTATGTTTTTTGGTTTAGATCTCTACTTTGAGGAATGTCTTCTTGCCCTTTTTGAGGATGATAGGTCCGTCCTTGAACATATCCTTTGTTATGAGGAGCTTGGTGTCGCTGACCTTTTCTCCGTTGATGGAGAGTCCGCCCTGTTCGATGGTCCTGAATCCTTCTCCGTTGCTGGGTACAAGGCCTGTCTGCTTCATGAGAGCTACGATGCCAAGGCCTTCATCGGGAAGTTCGATCTTTACGGTGGGCATATTTGCAGATGCTCCGCCCGAGAATGCCGCTCTTGCAGCTTCCTGAGCCTTTGCTGCCTCCTCGTCTCCGTGTACGAGCCTTGTCACTTCATATGCCAGGACTTCTTTTGCGTGGTTGATCCTTTCGTCCTTGTGCGCAGTGAGATCTGCTATCTCTTCAAGGGGAAGGAAGGTGAGGATCCTAAGACATTTCTCTACGTCGGCATCCTCAACGTTTCTCCAATACTGGTAGAAATCGTAGGGGCTGCATTTGTTTGCATCGAGCCAAAGGGCTCCTGCCTGGCTCTTGCCCATCTTGGTACCGTCGGACTTTGTGAGAAGGGCAAAGGTCATACCGTAGTAATCGTCTTTTCCGAGTATCCTTCTTGCAAGGTCTCTTCCTGCCAGAATGTTGGACCACTGGTCGTTGCCGCCGAACTCTATCTTGCAGTTTATATCCCTTGCGAGGCAGTAGAAGTCGTAGCTCTGCATAATCATATAGTTGAATTCCAGGAAGGACAGTCCTTTTTCCATCCTCTGCTTGAAGCACTCGGCTCTTAGCATATCATTTACGGAAAATCTTGATCCTATATCTCTCATGAACTCCAGGTAATTGACGTCTCTTAGCCAGTCGGCGTTGTTTACACAGATGGCTTTTCCTTCTTCGGGTTCCTTGTTCTGTCCGCCTTTTTCGAGGACTCCTTTCGATCTGATGTGCTTCCACTCGTCGTCGAATACGAGGAAACGGTCGAAGAGGTGCTTGAAGTTCTCGCAGTTCTTATCTATCTGATCGGTGGTCATCATCTGCCTTGCATCGGTCCTTCCTGAAGGATCTCCGATCATGGTGGTGCCTCCGCCTATGAGCACGACGGGGGTATGGCCGTATTTCTGCATATACATCATGATTATGACCTGCATGAAGTGGCCCACGTGAAGGCAGTCTGCAGTGGCGTCGAAACCTATATAGAACTTGACTTTTTCTTTTCCTAAGAGCTCTCTTATACCTTCATCGTCGGTCGTCTGTTCGATGAATCCGCGCTCTTTCAGAACGTCGTATACGTTCGTATGTTTGCTTACGTTGTCAGGGATCTGAAACATTGCTATCTCCTTAATCTATTTCTAACATTAGTTCTGAATATTATACCACAGACTTTGTTCTTATCATATCTTAATATCTTGTATATTTCTTATGACAGTTATATTTATTACTACCTCATTAGCAGATAATGTGATACAATATACTGAATATAAAAAGTGCAGGGGTATCGCTTGGATAACAAAGAACAAGAAGAATTGAAACAGGCATGGTATGCCTTTGCGCCTTCCTCAGCGAAAGCGCCGAAAAGAGTGAAAAGGTCAGTGGTTTTCCGTATACTGGCCTCTGTTTTAGTACTTGCTCTCTTTGTATCCGCTGCTGTCTATCCGCCTAAAGCCAATGAGCACGGAGTCGTAAGAAGAGCCCCGAGTTGTCAGGTCTATCCGATCACCAACGGAAAAGATTTCACCGGTGTCATTTACTTCTCCGAGTCTGACAAGATAGTATCCGCAAAGTATGCCGTATGGGAGGCGACTAAGGAACGTCAGCTCTACGAAGAGGAGATACCAAAAGAGTGGATAGACGCAGGAGAATTCACGATCCCCGTCACTAGTTTTTGGGATGACTACGTGGTCAACTTTACGGACTATACGGGATTCGGAAAAAAAGGCGATTACAATCAGCAGCTTCGTGTCACGCTTAGATACCTGTCGGCAGGTGGTGAGATGAAGCTTAGGACCTTCGTCGCAGATTCAATCGAAGCATCACCCTGCTGGATGCAGCAGGCGAGCAAAAAACACGGCGCGCTCCTCGTAAAAGAGGGATACGTCACGGAGATATTCCACACTGCACAGGTCAGAGACCGCATACGTGAATGCTTCATAGAGCAGCCCGGAAGAGTCACAAGAAGCGACGTCATCAGCGTAAGGGTGAAAGTAGACGGAAAAGACTATATAAGGAACCTTGAAACAGACAAAGTAGGTCACGGTCTGATGATAGTCAGGATACCGATACCGGCAGGTCACGAACAGGACGGTACTCACACACTCGAGATCTATGTAACACAGTATATACAGGGATTCAATAAGGCGATCGAATTCGTTACCATCGATAGATATTGATCGATTGAGAGGAGATTTAGATGAACGATATATTCGTAGACATCATAATAATGGGCGGCGCATTGCTGCTGTTTGTGATAACACTCATAGGAGCCGGTGCTTCTGCTAAAAAAGGAGGAAGAGCAGCCGCCGTATGGGCGCTTCTTAGGCTCATTTTCGGATTTGCAGCCTTCGTAGTCATCGGATACAAAGCCATGCAGCTCGTTGGCCTTGAGACCATAGTCATCCTTGCTGCAGTAGGCATAGCAGCGCTGGTCGCAGGATTCGGATTCCAGAAGAATTTAGAAAACATACTCGCTGCCATCAGCCTTTCAGGTAAAGGCAGATTCAAAAAAGGGGACACTCTCGTAGTCAACGGATTCAGAGGCAAGGTAACTGAGATGGGCCCAAGAGCCGTGGTCATAGAAGATGCTGAAGGAAACCTCAACGTCATAAGCAATTCGGAGCTCGTCAATTACAGGGTCCTTTCTCCCATATCAGCAGGCATACCCGACGTATTGACCAACGACGAGAGGGAAGTCCTCAAAGCCGATCAGGAAGCGACTCAGATGAAGAAGGACGCTGCTGACGCCATATTCGAAGAGGCAGTGTTTGCAAAGAGCCAGATCAAGGAAGCTCTCGACGAATCACTGAAGACAAAAGAAGATCTCAATTCCACACTCGGTGAGATGAAAGCAGCTGCAGCCGAAACAAAAGAAGAGGCGCAGAAGAACCTCGCAGAAGCAAAGACTGCAATAGATAACTTCACCTCCGAAGCTGAGCAGAAGCTCGGAAATGCAAAAGCAGAGGCTGAAGAGATCCTCGGCAAAGCAAACAGCGAAGCAGAGGAAGTTCTCGGAAGCGCTAAAGCCGAAGCAGAGGAAACTCTTGAAAAGGCAAAGAACGAAGCAAGCGAAGCCCTCGAAAGCGCAAAGACAGAAGCCGAAGAGATCAAAAAGACTGCAACAGATGAGGCTGCTTCTGCACTTGAAAGCGCTAAAGCTGAAGCAGAAGAAACTCTTGAAAAGGCAAAGACTGAGGCAAGCGAAGCACTCGAAAGCGCAAAAACGGAAGCTGAGGAACTTAAAAAGAACGCGGAAACAGAGGCTGAAAACGTGCTTCAGAGTGCAAAAGAAGAGGCTGAGGAGATCACAAGAGCAGTAAAAGCCGAAGCACAAGAAGCTGAAGCGGCGGCAGAAGACGCAGCCGAGGCTTTGACAGAAGCAGCAGAAGATAAGGCCGAAGAAGTTGCAGACGCTGTATCAGAAGTCATCGAAAAGACCGAAGAGATCAAAGAGGATATAAAGGAAGCTGCAGTATCCGATATAACCGAAGCGATCGATAATGCAGAGGAAAAGACTGAGACCGCAACCGAAGCAGTTGCCGAAGCGGTCGAAGAAGGCAAAAAGCCTCTTTTCTCTTCAAAGAAAAGAAAAAAGAAGAACGAGAAATAAATAGAACGCATAGTTTTTAAGGAGCAAGTCCGTTAATGGACTTGCTCTTTTCTGTGAAGCCTCACACGATCAAAGTCACGAGTGTGGGGCGATATCACATCAAAACCGTCAGAATACCACGTCCATAATAGCCTCTGTGCCGCACGGGAACATAGTATGGATGTTGGGAAGATCGGATGGCGAAGAGCTATGGATATGGTATAATACAGGATATGAAAACACGCATATTTAAAACAAGTGAAAATGAAATAAAAGAAGCTGCAGGACTCATAGCAAATGGAGGCCTCGTAGCCTTCCCGACGGAGACCGTATACGGCCTTGGCGCAGACGCTTTCGATCCCGAGGCTGCAAGAAAAGCTTATGCAGCCAAAGGCAGACCTTCCGACAATCCGCTCATAGTACATATATCGAAGTTCGAAGACCTTGAAAGAGCCACTGTGATCTTCGATGAGGCAAGAGGCGGTGATGAGGAGGCTGTAGAGGTCTGCAGTAACGTAAGAAAGCTTGCAGCCGCCTTTTGGCCCGGGCCTCTTACCATGGTACTTCCCAAAAGGGACGAGGTACCTAAAGAAACTACGGGAGGTCTTAGCACTGTAGCCTTAAGGATGCCTTTGTCAGAACCGACCCTAAAACTCATAGAGTATTCAGGTACTCTTCTTTCGGGTCCTTCAGCAAACCTTTCCGGACACCCGAGCCCCACGCGCTGGCAGCACGTGAGATCAGATCTTGACGGCAGGATAGACGGGATAATAGCGGGAGATCCTTGCCCCGGCGGTATAGAATCTACAGTGCTGGACCTTAAGACCATGACCATTTTAAGGCCCGGCCTCATAACTCCGGAGATGATAGCGGCAGTCACGGGAAGAGAAGTGACCTACGATAAGGCTCTGTTCAGCAAGCCTTCCGAAGATCCCGATTATCATCCCATGGCTCCGGGTCAGAAATACAAGCATTATGCTCCTAAAGCGGAAATGCATATAGTTCCTGAAGAAAAGCTCATGGCAAGAGTAAAGGAGGAAGAGTCAAAGGGCAGAAAGGTGGGATATATCTCAAAACCTGAAGCAGGAAGTTTCTTCGCAAAGCTTAGGGAGTTCGACGAAGATGGAGTCGATATCATCTTTGCCGCAGCGCTGCCCGAAGGGGACAGCCTTAACTTTTCCATAATGAACAGAGTGCTCAAATCTGCAGGGTACAACATAGAAGAATAAGGAGGAAACAAATGGGACTTGATATCATAGATCTTCATTGCGATACGATGATGGCATGCTATTTCAAAAAGCAGTCGATAAACGAATTCGATGGCCATATAAATATCGAAAAGCTCAAAAAAGGAGGGTGCATGGCTCAGGCTCTTGCCCTCTTTCTACCCACGGACGGGAATAAGACAAGAGACGGCCGCATGCCCTGGGATCTTTACAAGGATATGCTTTCGTGCTGGAACGAAAACGTCGATGCAAACAAAGAGCTTATGAGAAGGGCTTTTTCTGCAGGTGATATACGCAAAAATGCAGAAGAAGGATACATGTCCGCACTCCTTACAGTCGAGGACGGCATAGGCATAGACGGAAAGATGGAAAGGCTCGAGGAAATGTATGCAGACGGCGTCCGTATGCTCACCCTCACCTGGAACTGGGAAAATTCCATTGGCTTTCCAAACAGTGCAGACCCTGATCTTCACAAAAAGGGCCTTAAACCCTTCGGCATCGATGTGGTCCATCGTATGAACGATCTGGGTATGATAGTCGACGTGTCACATCTTTCAGAAGGAGGCTTCTGGGACGTAGTAAAGTATAGTTCTAAACCCTTTGCCGCAAGCCACAGCTGCGCAAGAGCCTTAAGAGATCACCAGAGGAATCTCACCGACGAACAGATCAAATCCCTTGCGGATAAAGGCGGAGTCGTAGGCATCAACTTCTGCTCTGATTTCCTCTCTGAAGATAAGGAAAACAGCTACGCCAGAGATATAGTAAGGCATATGGTGCACTTTAGAAACGCAGCCGGTATCGACGTGATCGCCTGGGGGTCCGACTTCGACGGTATAGGAAGCAAACTCGATTTCGGAGACTATGCAGGCTTTGGAAAGATACTGGATCTTCTGTCGAAAGAGTTCACTGACGATGAGATAGATAAGATAAATCACGGCAATTTCCTCAGAGTTTTCGATGCCCAATAATAACACTTGAACATGTAACAAAAAAACGCCCTGAAATTATCTGATCTCAGGGTATTTTTTTGGACAAATGGGTATCTATGCTATTGATTATTGGCCCTGCAAGGTATAAAATGTCAATAGAAATCGTTTTCCATGCCGCATTCAACACAACATCCTAAACGGTTCAAATCAATATGTTGTCAGTGGATCATCAGTAAATATCGAAGGGATAGGAATGACAGGCAAGATCGGGATCAAAGATGTCGCGGAACTCGCAGGCGTATCTGCAGGGACCGTATCAAAGGTACTGAAAAATTATTCGGGAGTATCCGAAGAGACCAGAAGAAAGGTCATGGAGGTAGTCGAAAGAACAGGATACATCCCCAACTCCGTTGCCAGCGCTCTGTCTTCAAAAACAAACAGGAGAGTAGCGCTGTTCATACACGTAAACGACAGAAAACAGCAGATAGACGAGATCAATATGCTGTTCATTTTAGGCGCCTTCGACAGGGCGAGAAAGGACGACCTTGAACTCATAACTGTGTTCAGCGCATCCATCGAGAACCTGTCGAACGAGGAGGCTGCCGGGTACTTCCGCTCCACTCACGTGGATACGATAATAGCTTTCGGGCTGAACAAAAACGACGAAAAGATGCACTACCTTGCAAAGGAAGGCGGTATGAACCTGGTAGTCGTAGACGCATATCTCGAAGGGGACAACGTGTCGACCGTAATGATAGATCATTCCCTCGGACAATATGAGACCGCAGAGAAAATATGCGGCGAGGGAAACAAAGTTCTATATATAAAGGGAAAAGACGACGGCTACGTTTCGGATATGAGACTTGAAGGCATGTTGAAACTGGCTAAAGACAAGGGCCTTGACCTTCACGTGGAAACGGGTGATTTTTCAGAAGAAAAAGCCTACGAGATCGTAAAGGAAATGGGAGAAGGCTACGACGCCATAGTATGCGCCAGCGATCTGATGGCCATAGGCGCGAGGAGAGCGCTCCCCAAAGATTCAAAGATCAGGGTCTCCGGTTTTGACGGTATAAGGCTCATGGAATATGCTGCAGGTGACGTGGTGACCTGCAGGCAGGATTTCTACAAAATAGGAAGCGCTGCGGTGGAAGCTGCGGAAAAGCTCCTGAGAGGAGAAAAGGGAGAGAACGTTTCGATACCCTATTCGGTGACGAAGATGCGCCGCTGATCATATCGCTTATTTTGCAACGTGCAATATCGCATTGTTGAGATAAATAAAGATCATAAAATTCCACATCATGTTAAGGAGGCAAAGGAATTATGAAAAAAGTATTAGCAATCGTACTTGCACTCGTAATGGTTTTGTCATTTGCAGCCTGCGGAAAATCCAAGGCTCTTGCAGATGATACCCACGAGGCATGGGTAGCTCACGGCCAGTATCTCCTGGCAGACGGAACAGAGAACAGCTGGGGCGGAAAATCCACAGAGGTTTATGAGAAGTCAGCTCTTACAGCTATCGCACTTGACGACGTCAAGAAGATAGACCAGGGTCTCTATGAAACTCTTAAGGGCAAGGACATCAAGTACCTCTACACCATCGACCTGATCTTCGGAACAAACGATGCAGGCTGGTCCGCAAAGTTCGTCAAGGACGGCAAGGTGTGCAAGGCAAACGGCTCATATGCTTTCAAGATCGCACAGTGCACAGCTGAAGTAGACGGAAGCAACAAGGTCTATTCAGAAGATCAGTGGATCAGCGATCCTAAGACAGCATACGTAGAATCCCTGACACCGGCCACAGTTTTCTATCCCACATGGCAGGAAGAGGCTGATGAATATGGACTTTCATGGGCAGACAACCCCGTCGTAACAGGTGGAGCAGGACTCTATACCCTTGTTATCGCTCAGTACACCAACGCTTCTGCACCGGGAACACCCGGATACGGAGTAGGACTCGTACTCAAGGAAGCAAAGGAAGGCATCCCCTATGTTGAGGGATTCGTTCCTGCAGATCATACCTATGGTATTATAGGTGCTTTCAACAATTGGGACGGAGACGTTGCTATGGAAGCAGCCGGAGAGAACAGCTGGACAGGCGAAGTCACGCTCAAGGCCGGCGATGAGTTCAAAGTACGTGCAGACGGTGCTTGGAACGACAGCTGGGGCAATGGCGCAGACAACCTCAAGGCAGAGGCTGACGGAACCTACGTTGTTACCATCACCTTCAACGGTGGAGACGACGTCGTAGTAGAAGCAAAGCTTAAATAAAACACTTTTGTATAAAAGGGCTTCATTTTTATGGAGCCCTTTTACGTATGACGGGCATGCCGTCAGTCTGTGGTGAAAGTCCACAAAGGGCGTAGTTGCC
>CAZTHD010000003.1:0-19187 GCA_964613315.1 uncultured Oscillospiraceae bacterium
GCTTTGCGGAGGTCTCGTCCGCTTTCTTATTGAGTTTCGAAAGCTCCGCCTTTATGACGTTTCTGTCATAGTTTATGGTGGAGACCCTCCTCACGTCGCAGCGGTACTGGACCTGGTTGCCGTCGGCATTGAACCTGTAGCCCGTGCCGCCTCCCGTGATTATCACCTCGGAGGAGCGGAGGTTGTTCATATGCTTTAAGGTCTGGGCTATGCGCTGCCTTGAAGCGTTGAGGGAGACTTCGCTGTCCATGTCTATTTCGAGGGCGTTTTTCGCCTCCCTTATAGCGGCATAGAGCTTTTCTTTCTCGCTCTGGAGATATATGAGATATTTTACGAGCTCCGTGATATGCTCGGAGTATTCGGTGTCCGGGAGCACGGCCACCGCCTCGTCCTCTGCCTCGGGCATCACCTTGTGGCGGAGATAGATATTCTCGGCCTTGGTGATGTTCACGTCACGGTCGAGTATCCTTTGGACTTCGTCCATGAATACCTGTATCTTGTTTTGGAATCTGAATGCTTCTTTTAGATTCATATCTTTATCCTTTCTCTTCGGACCCATTCCGAAGACCTAAATCCCGCCACGTCTGCGGGAACCATCTTGTTTTCTCTTTGTTACAGGCGCTATTTTAGCAGCAGAGACCCCTTATGTCATTGAACTGTCAGTTTAATGCTAAAAAGTTAATTAATCCTTCCCATGCCATTTTGTTATATCTCATATATGTTTTTTGCTATTTTATCCTTGAAGGAAAAGCCAAGCTATAGTATCCTTGATTTAGACAGATAATAACTTTCAAAAGATATATGCGAAGGAGGCAAGCTATGCTGCAAAGAAAAGAGAGAAGATGGCTCTATCTGACCCTCGACGAAGTAAAGGCCATAGGCGCTCAGATGAACACTGAAAGCGTTTGGCACGAAGAACTCAAAAATCCCATGATGGTCACATCTACAAGATTGGCAGGGACTAAGATGCAGTTCGATTTCGATGACGGAACGGTCTTTTGCTACGATTTCAAAGACGAAAGGCACCTGGCCTGGGAAACAAGTGACGGCAGGAAGGGTGAAGAGATCTACAACTCGTCCCCGGCTCCGGGATACGAGAACATCATCTTCGTACATCACTACTGCTCGCTGGAGATCCCGGCCTGCGTAGACCTTGTCATGGATTTTGACAGAGGCTATGCCACTCTCATAGATGCAAGCCTTGGGCATCCCGAAAATCCAAGAGAAGTCATCAGGACCATAAGATTCGGAAAAATACACGGCATGGAGACAAGGGGAGAAAAGCCCTGCTATACCAACGACTTAACGGGCAAAGCCATACGCTGGAGACACCCGGGCACGAACAGCGAGGGCATCAAGTACATCTTCTCCTCCTGCAATTACTATACCTACGCCATGAAGTACAAGGACAAGGGCCTTTGCTGGATGGCGACGAACCCCGCCGACTACATCAAGTTCAGAGACGACCTCTATATCTGCGCCGTCATAGAAGCAAGGCAGACGGGTGTGCAGCTGGTCATGATGATGAACATGTCCATGCTCACTGACATACAGACTGAGTTCGGACTCGGAGGCCCCGACGAAAAGAACAGCTACCTCGAGACCTTCATGCGCTCAGGAAGAGAAGGCATCCCCGACGTCATGGAGACCGATCTGTTCAATTACTGATAGAAAAGAACTACAAAAATCAAGCATTTTAAAACCCCTTTCGTCAGAACTTTTTTTCTGGCGAGAGGGGTCTTTTTTCGCAGGATCCTTGTTCGTCCCAGGTGCCGTACGCTTCGATATATCCTAGGCAAGGCCGGGCTTTCTCTTCTTTCCTATCTTTTTCATATGTTCAAAGAAGAGCTCCTCCGTAGCAAGAGCCATCTTGGTCACGGAGAAAGGGACACCTTCCGGATAGACGTACCAGGTATCCTGGAGGGTATTTAGATCCACGCAGTCTCCGTGTTTGAAGAGATACTCGTACTCTATGTGGCAGGAGTACATGGATGGGACCTCTTTCACCATCTCGTGTACGTCACCGTCTTCATCGGTCACCTTTACTCTGAAACCGTTCATATCGTGGACCATGGTACCCTTGCCGATAGGAATGAACTTCTTTGCGTTGGGGAGGCTCTCGACCGTTACCGGCAGTTCCCCTGAGGAATAGGTACCTGCAGCCACTTCTTTTATGACGTTTTCTCTTTCCCATTCGTACCAGTCGGGTATGTGGGAAAACTCCGTCTCGCCCTCGAGGGCCTTGAGCTGGCCGTATTCAGTCATCTCCCACTTCTTCTTGCATGCTCTGCAGGAAAGCACAGTTCCGCTGCTCTCCATCTGGAACTCCGTTTTACAGCTCGGGCACTGGTAGAGCACCTTTTCAAGTCCTACGGCCCTTTCGGGATCGTCCACCTTTATCTCGTTCTCAAGCTGCCAGCGGAAATCGTCGTACTGGAAGGCCTCCACTATGCGGGCGTTGATCTCGTCAGCCGTAAGCTTTTCAAGATCTTCAGGCGAAAAGAGCAGGTACATCTCCGCTTCCGTGGGTTTTACCTTTCTCTCCCTTCTCGTGTTCCAGAAAGGGTGGTTTATGTGGTGACCGTGGCAGAGGAGCATCACTACGGGAACTTTAAGATTTTTGCAGAGCTTTCCTATGGAATCGGGAAGGACAGCCGTGGTGCCGCAAAGGGAATAGCGGGCTTCCGGATAAAGACCGATGATACCCTTCATGGCGACTACTCTTTTGAGATGCTTTACAAGTCCGAGGTCCGTGGTGAACTTTCTCTTGCAAATACAGCCTATAGCCCTTAGGAGCCACTCCCTTCCTATAAAACCGTCTATGGCTACGATGTAATTGGCGAAATAAGGGAAGGTGGCCATGGCCGATACCTTCATATCGTAAAAGGCATTGTGGTTTCCGAGGAGGATGTAGGGCGGTTTTATACCTTCCATCCCGGTCTTTGTTATCTTTGCTTTATGAGACATTGTTCCCGCCTTGCAGCCGGCAAAGATCACTCCCTTTAGTATAGGGTCGCACTTCCTCGGGGGCTTCTTCATATCGAAGCGTTCGAAGCTCTCGTCTTTCATCTTGCATGTCCTCCTTTCCTTTTGGAAGATACAAAAAGCCCCTGATCAGCTTTCACCGGTCAGGAGCAGATTTTATTACAGCAGTTTTGCGGCAAATTCCGCAAGAGGATTTTCCGCGATCTTTTCGATCCCGCCGTTGTCCACGGTCTCGGCCAGCACTGGGTCTATGGGCATCTGGGCTGTGAGCCTTATGCCGTACTTCTTGGCAAGGCCTTCTACTTTGCTCTCGCCGAAGGGCCTTAAGACTTCGCCGCAATTCGGGCACTTGATATAGCTCATGTTCTCCACTATACCAAGGACCGGGATATCCATCATGTTAGCCATCTTCATAGCCTTTTCAACTATCATTCCCACCAGGTCCTGGGGAGAAGTAACTATGACAAGGCCTGCAAGAGGAAGGCTCTGGAACACGGTGAGAGTGACGTCGCCTGTCCCAGGAGGCATATCCACGAACATGACGTCTTCCTTGTCCCAGATGGTGTCTGTCCAGAACTGCTTTACGACGCTTGCTATCATAGGTCCTCTCCAGATGACCGGATCTGATTCGTTGTCAAGAGCCAGGTTGAGGGACATGATGTCTATGCCGCCTTCTGACGTGCACGGCTTTATATAATCTCCCTGAGAGACGACTCTGCCGCTGACGCCGAATGCCTTCGGTATGGAAGGTCCTGTGATGTCAGCATCGAGGATGGCCGTCTTCTTTCCGCTTCTTGACGCTTCCACGGCAAGAAGAGAAGTGACGAGGCTCTTTCCTACGCCGCCTTTTCCGGATACTACTCCTATAACTTTTTTTACGCTTGATTCTTTATTGAGATAAGCGCGGAATATATTGAAATTTTTTGCTTCGTCTTCGCAATCTTCAATACCGCACTTTTCGCAATCGTGATCACAATCTGCCATTTAACTATTTTCCTCCGAATATAAGTAATATCAAATAAAAGCATGAACCGCCGACCATCAGTATCGCCAGTATGATAGCCATTATTCTCGCTGCTAATCCTCTTTTGTTTTCTTTCTTGCTCATTTTAATTCCTGTCCGTGATCTCTATGTCCAGGATCTTCCTTGCTTCCATGAGCCCGCGAAGGCTCACCGCATACTCGACCTGCATGCGGTTCTTGTTCTCCCCTATGGGTTCAAAGGGGGATATCCTGTCGGCAAGTATCTCCATACTTATGGGCCCGTAGGGCGTATCGTATACGCCTTCGTGCCTTTTGCCCTTTTCGAACTCCATGACCGTTTCTTTGTCTATGTTCTCCCCTTTTCTTACCATCTTAACGCTCTTTGGCGTTATGGTCAGGGAGGTCTTGCATCCGGTCATTCCCGAAAGAGGCGACTCCTCATAGCTTATGAAGGTCGTAGTTCCCCTCGTGTGGAGCTTTCCTTCGGTGATGAACTCTACGGGTTCATCGTCGATGACCGCTCCCTCGGGAGGCTTCGGCAGAGTGCTCAGGGTCTTACCGCTTATTTTTAAGACTATATCTTTCATATCCCAATTCTATTATCTTATCCGTGATCTCCGGGAGAGTGAGCCCCGTCTCCATCATCAGCATGGGGAACATTGAAATGCTCGTAAATCCCGGTATTGCGTTTATTTCATTAATATATATCTCAGACGTCTCTTTGTCCATAAGAAAATCAACTCTTGCGAATCCGCAGCAGGCAGAAGCCTTGTAGGCTCTTCCCGCCATATCCCTTATGGTCCTTACCTGCTCCTCCGTAAGAGGCGCAGGGATCAGAAGCTTCGAATCGTCATTGTTGTACTTTGCGTCGTAGTCGTAGAACTCTGCTCCCGGTACTATCTCGCCTATGGCTCCGAAGGAAAGTTCTTCGTTGCCCATGACGGCTATCTCTATCTCCCTTGCGTCTATGCCGTGCTCTGCGACTATCCTTGAGTCGTATCTTGCTGCAAGCTTTAGGGCGGGGCCTAGGTCTTCCTTTCTCGTGACCTTGGTGATGCCCACGGAAGATCCCATGTTGGCCGGCTTTATGAAGAGAGGATATTCGAGCTCTTCGTTTATCTTATCTTCTATGCCCTGATCCAAGGTATCTGCCGTGAAGGCTGTGAAGGGACTTTGCTTAAGACCTGCGTCGGCAAAGACTTCCTTTGCTATGATCTTGTCCATGGTCACAGCGCAGCCTGCAACGCCCGTGCCGCCGTAGGGTATGTTGAGAAGCTCGAATACTCCCTGTATGGTGCCGTCTTCACCGTTGGGGCCGTGCATGATGGGAAGAGCAAAATCTATGATGTCCGTGAGCTTGTGTCCTGCGCTGCCAAGGACTGAGAATGCGAAATGCTCAGGATCTCTTTCAAGGTCTTCCCTTGCTTTTTGCTCCCAGTCTCCCGGAGCTATGAGTTCTATGGGACCTTCGTAAAGGAGCCACTCTCCCTGCTTTGTGATGCCTATCGTTACTACGTCATATTTTTCTCTATCGAGGCTCTTTATGACCGTCGTCGCTGATACTCTTGATACTTCGTGCTCTCCGGACTTGCCACCGAAGAAAATTCCTATTCTCTTCTTCATGATATTGTTTTGTATTCTCCTGTTTTATCGAATCTGAAATACGTGGGACCTGCTCCGCAAAGGAGCATATCTTCCTTTCTTCCCGACAATCTTTCCATAGCAGGCTGCAGGTGATTGCCCATGTATTTGATTTTTTCTTTTAAAGTCTTAGCCTTTACGAAAGCGTCGATATCGTATTGTATCAGATAATCCTCAGGAATTAAAGCTTTGTATACCGCTGCTGTCTTAGACTTCATATGAAAATCACTAATATATATGGAAAGCCTGCCTTTGACAGGCTCGATGAACTCCATTTTTTCTCCTCTGCCTCTACCTATGGCGCAGGAGTGGCCGTTCTGGGATGCAAGGCAAAAAGGCACGTCTGAGCCAAGTTCTGCCGCTATATCGTACATCTTCTCCATATCCTCACCGGAGAGCCCCCATATCCTCGCAAGGGCTGAAAGGACTCCGGCCCCGTCGGCAGAACCTCCCCCGAGGCCTCCGGCTACGGGTATGTTCTTTTCGATGGCGATATGGAAATGCTCATCCTCTTTTCCAAAGACTTCCCTTGCCCTTTTCAAAGACTTAAGAGCCAGGTTGTCCTTTTCAGAGAATTCGGGCATATACTTTCCCGAAGGGAGGAATTCGAAGCTGTCCTTTTCGGAATGCTCCATTTCTACCACGTCGCAAAGGTCAATGGCCTGAAAGACGGTCTCTATCTCGTGATAACCGTCAGGCCTTTTGCCCTTGATATTGAGTATTAGATTCAGTTTTGCAAAAGCATTTACAGTAGTATGTGCCATAGTTTACCAAAAAGAGCCTTTGTACATTGTATTTTTTCTTTCTATTTATGATATACTAATAATATCACATTTAGATGAAAAGGAGACGACAATGGGCAAACACTTAGTAACGATTTTGAACGACGATATAAAGCTGGAAGTCGAAGACGGTAAAAACCTGCTTGCGGCCATCCAGGAAGCAAAGCTCGAGCTCGACGCACCCTGCGGCGGCCAGGGCAAGTGCGAAAAGTGCAAGGTCCTCGTAAACGGAGAGGAAGTCCTTGCATGCCAGACTGAAGTAACGGGAGACATACTAGTAAAACTCCCTGAAAAAGCAGAGAACACCATACTCACGGAAGGCCTTGTGGCAACGACCCAGGCTGACGGAAAGAACAAATACGCTCTTGCCTTCGATATAGGAACGACAACGGTGGTTGCCTACCTCATGGACGGAGTCACGGGAGAGCAGATCACCAACGCATCCCTCCTCAACCCCCAGACCACCTACGGCGGCGACGTCATAGCAAGAGTACAGTATCAGATAACCCACCCCGAATCCACTGAGCTTCGCGACTGCATCAGGACCGCAATGGAATCCCTTGCAAAGGAAGCCGCAGGAAAAGCCGGCATCAAGGTGGAAGAGATCACTCTTGTGACCATGGTAGGAAATACGGCTATGCACCATTTGATGATGGGAATAAACCCCAAGAGCCTCACCACTCCTCCCTACATGCCTGAAGTGTATGAGAAAATGTCTCTGCCCCTTCACGACGTACTGCCCATTTTCCCCGAAGGCGAATTCAGAGCTCTGCCTAACGTTGCAGGTTTCGTAGGAGCCGATACTGTAGGCTGCATGCTCTCCACAAGATTCGACCAGAAGGAAAAAGTCACCCTTATGATAGATATCGGTACCAACGGAGAAATGGTCATAGGAAACAAGGATAGACGCATCTGCTGCTCAACAGCTGCAGGTCCAGCCTTTGAAGGAGCCAGGATCTCTCAGGGCATGAGAGGCGCAACAGGAGCCATCGACCACGCTCATTGGGAAAAGGATCATCTTGAATATCACGTCATAGGCGACGGCGAAGCAGTTGGTATCTGCGGATCGGGAGTCCTCGACGTCATAGCAGCCCTCCTCAACGCAGGCATCATAAGCTGGAGAGGAAGACTTCAGACAGAAACGAACTACAGCTATACGGACGAATCCGGAGTCGAAAGACAGATGAACTACTTCCAGATCCCGGGCACAAACGTAAGGATCACCCAGCAGGACGTACGAGAGATACAGCTGGAAATGTCCGCTATCTGGTCCGGTATAGACCTTCTGATCAAGAGCCTCAACAAAAAGACCGACGAGGTAGAAGAGGTACTCCTCGCAGGCGCTTTCGGAAACTATATGAGCCCTGAGGCCGCATGCATGATCGGAATGATACCGCCGGCTCTCCTTCCGAAGATCAAGAGCATAGGAAATGCAGCAGGCGAAGGTTCAAAGCTTGCGGCAGTGAACGAGGAAGAGTTCGAATATGCAGGAAGGCTCCACGAAGGAGTAGAGTTCCTCGAGCTCGCATCCCTTCCAGAGTTCATGACCAAGTACGGCGAGAACCTCAACTTCCCCAGATCGATGGGAGTAGAAGAGACCGAAGACGAATAACTAAAAACATCCCATACATCACAAAAGTGCCGCCCACACGGGCGGCATTTTTATATCCAATTTTCTGTTTTTAAGCTCTATCCTGCCTTCGACATGGGCGTCGAGACCCAGGTGCGTGGAGAATCGATACGATCAACTACAGATCACCTGCTCAAGCGGCGTCTCATCTGCTCTTCGTTGGTCGCATGGTCAAGGGCCGTCTCCGCCGTTATCCTGCCGCTCTTCCAAAGCTCATATATCGACTGGTCCATGCTCAGCATGCCGTCGGCTGCTCCGGAAGCTATGACATTGTCTATCTGGTGGGTCTTTCCATCCCTTATGAGGCTCTTGACGGCGTTGGTCATGTGCATTATCTCAAAGGCCGGGACCCTTCCTCCGTCTACGGCGGGGAGAAGCTGCTGGCATACTACGGTCTGCAATACTCCTCCAAGCTGTATCCTGATCTGGTTCTGCTGCTCAGGCGGGAAGGTATCTATTATCCTGTCCACCGTATTGACGGCATCCTTTGTGTGGAGAGTCGCAAGGAGCAAATGCCCCGTCTCCGCCGCGGTCATGGCAGTGCTTATGGTCTCTTTGTCCCTCATCTCGCCCAGCTGTATGACGTCGGGAGCCTGCCTGAGGCAAGCCCTTAGGCCTGAAAGGGCGTCGCTCGTATCTATGGCTATCTCCCTTTGGGATACTATGCTCTTCTTGTTCCTGTGAAGGAACTCTATGGGGTCCTCCAAGGTGATGATATGGCAGTCCCTCGTGCTGTTTATTCGCTCTATGATGCAGGCAAGAGTCGTTGACTTTCCGCTGCCTGCCGTGCCCGTCACAAGGACCATGCCGTTTTTAAGGTCTGCAAGGTCCATGACGGCTTCGGGTATGCCCATAGCCTGCCAGTCCGGGATGTCGAAGTGCACTATCCTTATGACGCTGGCCATGGAGCCGCGCTGCCTGTAGGTGTTGACCCTGAACCTGGCAAGGCCTCCTACGGCAAAGGAAAAGTCGTCATCTCCGCATTCCAGGAAATGCTCTATGCTGCGCCCTGCCTTCGAATAGATCTCCTCTATGAGGGCGCTGACCGCATCGGGCATAAGCTTGACTTCGTCATAAGATCTAAGCTCTCCGTCCTTTTTTGCAGATACTGGAGTGCCTGAAACAAAGAAAATGTCCGACGCTCTCTCATCCACTGCCCATTTCAAGTAATCAAGTAGTTCCATAAATTTACCGTCCTTTTTTAGTCGCCCTGCCAGATGGGAAGATCCGTATCAGGTTCCCAGTCGTAGGTGCTGACAACCTGCCATCTCAATATGCTGTATCCATCGCCCTCTGCCCTCACTCTGACCGCAAGGACCAGAGTATCGGATACAGGGCAGCTGTATTCATATATATCGCCGTCCGCTGTAACGCCGGAAGGAAGATCCCCTCCTCTTATCTTAGCAAGGATCTTGTTTGCTTCATAGTCTGCATCATAATATGACACGAGGGCTTTTGCGTTTTCCTCCGCTATCCTGTGATCTGCTGATACGGTGCTTAGGGAAAGAAGCGAAAACACCGTAAGACAGAGCACTGAAAAGATGACAAGCAGCGACGACGCTCCCGTTATAGCGGGGAATGAGCTCTCTTCTTTTTCTCTTAATTCATCGTTCACTGCTTATCCTCCTGCCACGCGGCATTTATGCTGCATATGATACTATCGCTTTCTGCCTCCACCACCGTGATGAGCATATTTCCAAGGAGCGGCTCTTCGTTCTCATAGTAAGGGGCCGTGAGAACGTGGTACTTTGCTCTCCCTCTGTCATGACCGCAATCTTTCCAGTCTTCGTCAAGCTCTGCTCCGAAACCCTCGATATACACCCATCCAAGCTTTGAGAAAGCTTTCTCTACATCTCCTTTATAGTGTTTGATGAGCTCGGCAGCGTTTTGGGCCTTTGCCATGGCTTCGGCCTTTATCCTGTCTTCCTTTGAAAGGCGCCCGGAATATGCGAAGGCTCTTATGCAAAGGGCCGCAGCAAGGGCCAGCACCATTATCATGAGAAGGAGCTCAAGGAGCGTAAGAGACGTTCTGTTTTTCATTCCTTTGCTCCTTTCATATCAAAATACCTGACGCTTGTTCCATCTTCCGTTTCGATGGTGACCTTAAGAAGGCCGTCATCAAGATCGAAATCAAGAGCTTTTGCCTTTGCTATCTTTTCCCCGTCGGTGGGGTCGAAGTTGTACTGCACGCTTGAGTAAAGCTCCCTTATCCATCCGTCGTAGAAATAGACTCTTGTGATATACGCTTCGCCTTCCTCAGCGCTGTACACCGTGAGCATCTCGATACCGGCCTGTTCCTCGATGCGGACCTCATCCCTGCTCTGCGCCTGAAATATCCTGTTCGATATATATAAGGTTTCTATCTGCTCTTCCTGGGATATGCGGTCCTTTTCGGTTATATTTTTGTATACTTTAGCCCCTGAAAGAAGCAATGAAAGGACTGCCGCTGAAAAGATGCACAGTATCAGCAGCACCGCAAGCAGATCAAATTTTACTTTGCTTCCGTTATTCATGGAGCACCACCACGTCTATCTGCGGCATTATATTTTCCGCAAATACATCATAAAAGACGGCAAAGCTTTCCCTGTCTATCTGTATGCCGTATCTTTCCTCTATATATCCGACGTCGGGAGGATAATAGCCTTGAGACGCATAGCAGGACAGAGCCGCTCTTCTGAGAGCGTCCTCAAGATGCTGTCTTTCTTCATTTTTGCTGCCGGCCGAGAGATTGCCCACCGATGTCAGCGCGAACCAGATTATCGCTGCGATGAGGATAAAGGGCAGGCAGCTTTTCGCTATGTCCTTAAAAAGTTTCATGTTTTAACCTATGGCCGCCATGATGTTCATGAGCGGAAGCATGACGCAAAGAAGTATAAGCCCCACCAGTATGCAGCTGATGATGACTATGGCCGGCTCTATGCGGCTTACGGCCTGCCTTATGGATCTTTCGCCTTTGTAGGAAAGGCGCTCCGATATATCCCTTATGGTCTTGTCCCCGGAACCGCTCTTAAGAGCAGTTGAAAGAAGCCTCGCTTCTGCCGAAGGGATGAGCTTCGTCTTTGCCAGGGCATCGGGAAGTGAGGTCCCTGAAGAGACCATATCCATTGCCTCGTCACAGCGCTTCTTTGCCGCGGGGATGTCAGAGAGCACGTTGCCTGCAAGCTCTATGGCGTCTTCCGTAGGCATTCCTGATGAAAGGCCCATGGCGAAGGCCTGGGAAAAACGAGCCGATGACACTTCCCACGAAAGGCCTTTGCCGCCGTTCTTTTTTCTCCACCAAAGGACCACCTTTTCTCTAAAGCCTTCAGAGCTCGAAAAAGCAAGGATGAAGATGACTGCAGCAAGAAGCAGGACTGCAAGGAAAGGCATCACCTTCGAAAGCCCCTGTCCGAGGGAAAGGAGGCCTCCTGCTATGCCTGAAAGACCGGCTCCGAGCTGCTTGTATACGTCGTTGAAGATGGGAAGGACCTTTACAAGGAGCACTCCTATGACAAGGAGCATGACAACGAGCAGCACTGACGGGTATACAAGGGCATCCCGTATCTGGCTGCTCAGCCTTGACTGGCCGTAATAGTAATCGGAAAGTGACTGCAAAGATTCCTCGGCATGGCCTGTCTTTTCTCCCACCTTAAGGAGAGTGGACAGGTACTTCGGGAAAGAGTCGTCCGCTTCGAACAGATCCGAAAGCTTTGCCCCCATGTCGGCTTCTCCTGCCATGGCCTTTAGTTTTTCCGAGAGCTTTTTGTTTTCCACATCCTCCGCAAGGACCGACAGAGCATCTGCGCTACCGTAACCCGAACGGGTGAGAAGGGCGAGGTTCGCGCAAAGGGAACCTATCTCTTCATAACTGAGTTTCAGCTTTTCCATAATATATCCCTCAATAAAAATACTTTTCGGTATAGTTGCTTCCGTCGCCTATATACCTGTTTATATCAAGACGGTTCTTGCCTGTTGATGCGAAGGTGGGATCCATTCGCTGCCAGGACTTCCCGTCAAAGAATACCGCTTTTTCTATCCATCCTTCGGTGTCCGACCAAACGCTTATCCATGCGTGGTAGGACTCACCCGCATAACCCACCACCAGCTTGCAGGGAACACCCTGGCTCCTAAGCATGGCGGTCATGATGGCTGCGTAGTCAAAGCAAATGCCCTTTTTCTTTTTCAGAACTTCGTCAAGGACAGGAAGGTAGCCCGTCTGGACGTTTTCCGCAAGCTCTTTATCATACTTGAAATTGTTTATGACGAAGTCGTAAACGGATGCCACCTTTGAAAGGGCGTCCTCGTCTCCTGCCGTAAGCTCAGAGGCTTTCTTAAGGGTATCCTTTGCCTCCGCATAGTCTACGTACTGGTTTGGCCGTATGAAGGGAGCAAACTGGTCTGTTAGCTCAGCCGTAAAGGAGGCCGAAAGAACTGCCGAATACTTGTTCCCTTCCACGTTCTCATATACGACTATCTTGTACGAATCATTGCCGTTACCCAAAGGAATGACGACCCATTTCTGCGTGGTAAGCACGAAGGTGTACGTGTCTATGGAGCACTTCATCTGGCATCTCAAGGTCTTTTCGGTCACGGCTTTGAATTTCACCATGACGTACCCGTCTTTTATGTTGGAGTAGTCTATTATAGCCTTGTCGTTTTCTTCCTTTGCGATTCCCGGCGCTTCCGGAAGAAGCACTATGGGCTCTGTGCTCTCTCCTCCACCCGAGGGCTTTGGCTTATCAGGAGGAGTGCTCTCTTCGCAGGAACAAAACAGCAAAAGAAGCAACATCAAAATGATGATGCCGAATACTTTTCTTTTTGCCGCTTTGCTTCTAAGAGCCTTCCTCATAAAAGATCATTATTTTCCTATGAGCGCTTTGAGCTTTCCGAGCTCTTCTCTTACCCTTAAGACCGGCGCTTCAAAATCGCAGGGGGAAAGAGGCCTCAAAAGCTCCGTGAGCTCCGAAGCAGCCTCGAAAAGGGGCGTGAGCCCGAGGTTCCCGGCCACGCCCTTCAGGGCGTGGGCAGCCTCGAAGCCTTCTTTTACGTCCTTGTTTTCCAAAGCTGCGTCAAGCCTTGCGAAGTTTTGATCCACGAGGGCCATTTTTAGCAATTTGAAATAAAAAGCTTCGTTTCCCATGCAGCGCTTTAAGGCTTCATCTGTGTCTGCTCCGTATTTTTTCAGCTCTTCTATATTAAGCATCCTTCTCTCCCTTCAATATATTTTCAAAAGCTGCAAGAGGCTGGGGCTTTGCAAAATAGTAGCCCTGTATTATATCGCAGCCAAGGTCTTTGAGAAGCAGGTACTGCTCCTCCGTTTCAACGCCTTCCGCTATGGTCGGCACCGACAGATTCTCTGCGATACCCAGCATCAGCTTGAGCATTTTGAGCCTCTTTTCATCTTCGCCTATCTGCTCCATGAACTTAAGATCGAGCTTGAGATAGTCAAGGGGCAGCATGGCCAGCATGCTGAGAGACGAATAACCGGATCCGAAATCGTCCATCTCTATCTTAAAGCCCTTTGCGCGAAGCTCGTTCACTGTCCTTATGAGCTGGTCCGAATCCTCCGTATATGCAGATTCCGTTATCTCCAAAAGCATGTCGCCGTGGTCAAGACCGTACTCTTCCACAAGATCTGTGAAGAATTTGCACAGATCGTTTTCGAATATATCGAGCCTTGATACGTTTACTGACACGGGGACGAAATATCCAAGTTCATCCTTCCATTTCCTTAGCTGGGAGGCTACCTGCGTGAATATATATCTGTCGAGCTTTTGTATGAGTCCGTTGTTTTCGAATAGAGGTATGAACCTGCCGGGGCTCACGAAGCCGTATTCCGGGTGTATCCAGCGTATGAGAGCTTCGGCGCTGGAAAGCTTGGGCCTGTCTCCCTGGACGTTGTATTTGGCCTGGTAATAGACCTGAAAATCGCCGTTTTGCAGTGACTTTTCCATGCCGCCGACCAAATGCTCAGACATTAGCTCTTCTTCGTGTATCTCCCTGTTATAGTAGGCTACGTACCTGTTCAGTTTGTTGCGCAGGGTATTACAGGACGAAAGGGCATCCTCAAAGCGCTTTTCTATCTCTATATCCTCGTTGGTATAGTCGTAAACGCCCATCCTCAGCCAGATGCTGGTCTTTTCCAAACGGTGCCTTACTTCTTCTCCCATCTCGTGGAGAAGCTGCTCAGAATCGTCCTGGTGCTTTATATACAGATAAAAGTTATCGGCATCCGCTCTTGCCGCTATGCCTTCGACCTTTTCCAAAAGATCTCTTATGGCATCTGCCACTGCTGATAATACCTCGTCTCCGTAGGCCCTTCCGTGAAGCTCGTTTATGAGGCGGAAGTGGTTAACGTTGATGACTACTGCGTCCATGTCCCAATCGGAGTGATGAAGGTCCATCTCGCGGGCGTAGGCAAAGAAGTATTCTTCGTTATACAGCTTTGTAAGGGGGTCTCTTTCGGTGACCTGTATGATGTGAGTGTCCTCCGAAAGCTCTATAGCCCTCTTGATCCTTGCCAGTATGACCTCAGGCATATTGAAGGGCTTTGATATGAAGTCAGATGCTCCAAGCTGAAGGCTCTCTACCTCCGCAGCCTTTTCAGACGTGAGCACTATGACCGGGATGTGGGAGGTCCTTTCGTCCGCCTTTATCCTCTCCAGCACTTCGAAACCGTTTAGCCCCGGCATCATAAGGTCGAGAAGGACCAAAGACAAAAGCTCCGCGTTCTCCCTGATGGTTTCCACGGCCTTGAGCCCGTCTTCTGCATATATGACGTCGTATTCGCCGCTGATCATATTGCCGAGAAGCTCTCTGTTGATCACGTCATCGTCTACGACAAGGACCTGTCTGTATTGATTTCTTTGGTATTTTCTTTTGCTTACCATTTATTTAACTCCCCAGGGATCAATAGAATTCGAAACCGTTTCTTCCTTTTTCTTTTGCTCTGTAAAGAGCCTTGTCCGCATCTTCGAAGATCGTGCCGGAGGGATCTTTCCTGTCGGAGAAGGCTACGCCTATGCTTAAAGTAATTCCGGGCATTCCGTCCTTTTCGTCCTTTACGGACTTTGCAATGCTTTCTATCTTGGATGCCACTAAGGCTTTGAGCTCCGAACCTGCGTTGATCATGATGACCACGAATTCGTCTCCTCCTATGCGGCATATGAAGTCTTCGGACCGGAAGCTCTTCTTAAGAGCGTCTGCGACCCTTTTTAAAGCCTTGTCGCCCACGTTGTGGCCGTAGGTGTCGTTTATCTGCTTGAAGTAGTCTATATCGATTATGAGGAAGGCGAGCCTTCCTTCTCCATGCCTTTCCATGATGTCCTCGTAGGCAGCTCTGTTGAGAACTCCTGTCAAAGGATCGTGGGTAGCCTCATAGGACAGCCTCGAAGTGTCCTCCTTCGTTATATCCAGCATCTCGTTATATGACTCTGAAACGAAGGCAAGCTCCCTGACCCCGCTGTAATCGAAGTGCGCATGGTTTTTGATAGCCCTTGTAAATTCGGTTATGGGCCTTATGATGAGATTTTCCGTGAACAGCAAATAGAAGATTATAACGGCAAGGACCACCGCTATGAGCAAATACTGGACTCTCAAAAGAAGCTTTAAATTTGCGGAGATGGTCTCTTCCCTTTGCTTCATGGTATATATGAGCTTTTCTGTGCACAGCCTTACGTTGAGATAGATCTCGTCTTTTACTGACTGATATCCGGGTCCGTAAACGATGTCCCTTGCAAGAGCCTTTTTTGCTTCGTCATCCAAATCTTCGTCAGCTTCCGAAATGCTTACCCTTTGGATCTCTTCGGGAAGGGATGGAACGTCCAGGCCAAATGCTTCTGCGGCCAGCCTGAAGGCGTAGTATTCTTTCTTCATGAGCTCGTTGGAAAACATCAAAGACAGCTCAAGATATCTGGTCGACTCTTCGCTTAAGTCCTTGAGATCTTCCCTGATGCTCTCTACGGCCCTGTCGCGTCTTTTTGTCTCATTGGCTTCCGTGAAATAGCCGTCAAGGTATTTCTTGTCTCCCGTCAGGACGAACTGCCTCACCTGGTCCGTAAGATAGTCGGATGCCAGATTCATCTCAGCTGCGTCGTTCTGGGCGGTCATATACTCGTCCATAGCCTCGTTTAAGGCTGTATATCCTTTGTTGATCCTGGCTATGTTGAACACAAGGCAGGCAAGGATGAACACGCCAAGCAAGGCGATCACGGTATATAAAGACCTAAGCTCAAGAGCCTTTTTCTTTCCTTTTCTTTTTTCTCTTACGCTATCCGTACTCTTACATCCTTTCTAATCCACCAGCTCTATACGCCCTTCCACGTGAGCGTCAAGGCCCTGGTGCGTCGAGAAATACTCTTCTACTATATTGTTCACCGAAACGGCCACTATACGCGGTTTTCGGTTGATTTCGACCTCTGATAATGGCACGCCGAAGAATTCATCGAAATTCTTGTAATGATAGTTCTGAACGCAGATTTTGAGCCTCATATCGTCGGTCACGTCCTCTCCGTTGAACTTCAGTTCAAGAAGCTCCTTCGTCGTCCTGTTGTACTTGATGCGCACTCCCTTCGACATCTGATAGAACTCCGTTTCGCCCAGCCAGGCATCGTCTCTTAAAAGATGCTTTACTATGCGCCTCCACTGATCTCCTGTTACCTCCAGCATCCAGCAGACGTCGTCGAAGGGCGTGTTCTCTATCATATCCTGATATTCTATGATGGGCCCAAGCTCCTTCTTCCTGATGCTTCCCGAGCCGAAGAGCATTATGTCGAAGCTCGATTCGTCCTGCATCAGATCTGCATAGAGGTTGCCCATCTCTGTCTCCTGCTCGCGGCTTGGATGGGTGAGAGTCCTCGCCCAGCGGGTTACGACTCTTTTGTACTTGGCGTCGGTCTGGTCCTTGTATCGGTAGAGCATGTCCACCATCACGGGATCGGGCTTTGCCACCTGGTCGTTTATCTCGTCGCATTGCCAGCTCCAGTTTGCTATCTTCTTTTCGGCTTCGTCATAGTCTATCTCGAAGCGTCCTACGATATCAGTTCCTGTACCTGCCTGCACGATGGGTATGCCGTTCACAATCTCGGGCTCTTCCATAAAGGTGTGGGAGTGGCCCCCTATTATGAAGTCCACGCCAAAGCCCGGGTCTAAGCGCTCTGCAAGCTGCCTGTCAAGTTCCAAGCCTATGTGGGATAGCACTATTGTCATATCCGTGCTTGTGGTGCGGTAATTATCGCATATGATGCCTATCTCCTTTGCAGCCTGTTCCACGTCCACGAAGGAGCCTATGACCTTTTCCTGCTTGGTGCTTGCTATGACCTCGTCTGTGAGTATGCCTATGAAGAGTATCTTCATACCTCCTACCTCCACGTTGAGATAGGGATCGAAGAGCCTCTGGTTATTGAGAGTCACGAAGAGGTTTGCGCATATGAGGGGGAAGGTCGCGCATTTATCGAGGAACAAAAGATGCGCAAGGCCGTAGTCCACCTCGTGGTTACCTATGGTCGCCACGTCGGGATTAAGAAGGTTTACAAGAGAAATAGTGGAAAGGCCCATGTACTCAGAGTCTATGATGGAGCCTCTGAACATGTCCCCGGCTATGGCATAGATGAGGTTCTCTTTTTCAGATCTCATCTTGCTAAGGTAGCCTGAAAGAAGGGGCAGGCCTCCGACCTTTTTCCCGTCCTTTGTTTCGGGCAAAAAATCGCCGTGCATATCGTTGTTGTGAAGTATGGTTAAATGTTTCATAGCATTGATCCCTTTCGCAAATACCTAACATTGCATCACCTTAGATTATATCTTAAATCGCATACAAAGGGAAGACAAAAGGGGACCCCGTTTCCGG
This sequence comes from uncultured Oscillospiraceae bacterium, assembly GCA_964613315.1. GTDB lineage: Bacteria > Bacillota > Clostridia > Peptostreptococcales > Anaerovoracaceae > RUG13409. Next base: position 17,846 of record CAZTHD010000003.1, read on the forward strand.
GATCCCCTTAGCTTTTGTTGTTTAGATCTTAGGCTGTAGCCTTTGCATCTTCTTCGTCGTCATCGTCGTCTTCGGGCTCTTCCTTCTTTTTCTTGGATAAGATTCCGAGGATGAGATCTACGAGGAGGTAGATGACCATGAGTATGGTCCACTTGTCTACGAGTACCATCGGCTGCGTCATATCCTCTGTGAGGATGAAGGTTATGATGGCTGCCAGTGCCGGGACTATGGACAGGATCTTGAGGAGTCTGTTACGCTTGATCTTCGTTTCATCCTCTTCTTCTTCCTCGTCTTCGTCCTTTTCCTTCGTTACGGGCTTGCCGTCTTCATCGACTTCTTCCTCGTCATCCTTTTCTTCTTTGCCCTTTCCGAGAGCCTTTATAACGAGGATGATGGATGTGAGCGCCGTTCCGATCGTTGCAATGAGGTTCACAAGAGCCCATGCAGATCCCGGTCCGAGAGGCGGATTGTCATCGTCGATCTTCTCGATCGTGTCTGCCGTTACTTCGCCCGGATCGTTCGGGTTGTCAGGATCTTCGTTCGCATTCCTTGCAACTGCCACGTTCGTTACGGAGCCGTTCTCAGCGTCCTCTTCAGTTACTGTATATCTTGCGATGTACATTCTGTCGCGGCCTGCCTGGATCAGTGTTGCTGTCCAGGTATCGCCTGTCAGTTCGTCGGTGATGGTCACGTTCTCTGCATCTGCCGTGCCGTCGTTGGTTACGGTGATGCGATAGGTGATCACTTCGCCGGGCTGATAGCCTTCTTCATTCTCAGGTGTGCTGAGTATGACCTTTGTTACCGTCAGGTGCGGTGCCTGTGTTCTAGGCGGTACCGGCGGTACGTAAGGAGCTGTGATGTTCAATACTCCGTCGATTATCACGAAGCGTACGCTTGTGTAGATCTGGCTCAGGTTCTCGAAGTCTGCTGCTGTGATGTTCATATCGTAGCTTCCGACTTCAAGTCCGCTGATAGATGCTGTGCCGTTGAATGCGAAGTCAGCTTCTGTGTATCCGCTGAAGGCTTCGCCGTTCATCGTGATGCTTACAAGGTCGTAGCCTGTTACGGTCTTCCATGTACCATCATATACGTAGTCTCCGCTGTGCTCTCTGATCGTTACTATGATCTCGTCGCTTACCGGTACGGTAGGTTCTGGATCGGGTCCCGGTGTTACCGGTACTTCCGGTTCATCAGGATCCGGGCTTGTGCCCTTACCTGTTGCCACGTTGAGGACTTCGCCAGCGAGGACGTCTTCCTCTGTTACCGTGTATGCCTTCGGTGTGAAGACTTCGCTTTCGCCCGGTGCCAGAGATGCGATCGTCCAGCTGTCTCCTGTGAGTTC
>CAZTHD010000003.1:19287-20380 GCA_964613315.1 uncultured Oscillospiraceae bacterium
CGTCGTTGGTAACTGTGATCTTGTAGGTGATCTGCTCATTAAGAGCGTACTTCTCGCCGTTTGCCGGTGTAGAAGTTGTCACCTTGGTGATCGTCAGGTGTCCGTTCTTGTCGTCGATCTCGTCAGCTTCAACAGTATCTTCAGCCTGCTTCTCAATGTTGCCCATCTTAGCGGTTACAACGTTGGTGAAGCTCTGGTTGAGGATATCTTCTTCCGTTATAACGTGGGTTGCAGTTGTGCTTACTTCTGCTCCCGGAGCTACGTTCTCGAATACAGACTGCTCGATATCTACGCCATCGATCTCAACGAATGTGATCGTCTGAGCCTCATTGTAGATGTTCTTTGCCTTGACGGTGAACGTTACCGTTTCGCCAAGCTTGAACGGTTCTGCCTGAGTCTCATGGCTCTTCCAAACTACAAGGTTCGGATCGACACCGTCATCTGTAATTGTCAAAGTACCTGCTGTTGCGGATACCAGGTTGTAGTTCGCTGTTACGTCTACAGTGCCGTCCATGATGACAAGAGTTGTCTCATCATATTCACCATTGTTATAGGTTCCTACGAGGAGACCGGAGGATGCTGTGTAGTCGATAGTAACTGTCTCGTTGTTTGCAAGGCCTATTACTGTCTCCTTACCTTCGTCTGTCCTTGTCCAGCCATACTGGGTCTCGCCGTTGTAGACCAGCGTACGGTCTGCCATTTCAATGGTCAGATCTACCTGACTTATAGTAAGTGTTCCGTATACCGGCGTAATGCTTGTATACTGTCCACTCATATCATCGCCTACTGCTCTGACTCCCTGAGTCACTGTGTAGGTGAATGTATTGTTGTTTGCAGCATTGTCAGATACGTATCTGACTCCTTCTGCTGTGGATGTGATGGTTATAACATCCTTTGTCGGAAGTACGAAGATCAGTCCGCTTTCATCAGCTGCAACTTCGGTTCCGTCATAGGTTACGGTGTAGACATCTTCCTTATGGAGATCACCGTCGTACGGCCAATCTTTTGTTGCAGAGGTTATAACGATTGCCTTTAAGTTGGTCGTTACTTCCAGTGTTCCCTTGCTTCCGCTGACTGTGTAGTCTGTGGAGGC
>CAZTHD010000004.1:0-18477 GCA_964613315.1 uncultured Oscillospiraceae bacterium
GCTTTTCCAGGGTCCGAAATCCCTTGATTTTACGGGGGTTTCCGAACTTGAGTAAAGCCACTGGTCTCTACTCCCACTCTCCCGTGGCAGGGGGTTTGGACGTAATGTCGTAAACGACTCTCCCTATGCTTTTCACTTCGTTCGGTATGCGGCTGCCGGCCCTTGCGAGGACTTCCATCGGAAGCTTTGTCCAGTCGGCTGTCATGAAGTCGTCGGTGGTCACTGACCTTAAAGCAAGAACATAGCCGTAGGTCCTGGCATCGCCCATGACCCCTACGCTCCTGGTATCCGTAAGCACTGCAAAATACTGGCTTGCGGCCTGGGGGAGAAGACCCTCAGCCGCAGCCTTGTCTATCTCTTCCCTGAATATCGCATCGGCATCTCTGAGGATATCGAGCTTTTCTTTCGTCACCTCTCCTATGACCCTGATGCCGAGGCCGGGTCCGGGGAAGGGCTGCCTTGTGACAAGGTATTCAGGAAGTCCAAGCTCTCTTCCGAGCTGCCTTACCTCATCCTTGAAGAGCATGCGGAGAGGTTCTAGGATCTCCCTGAACTCCACGTGGGCGGGAAGCCCGCCTACGTTATGATGGCTCTTTATGGTCGCGGCATCTCCGAGGCCTGATTCTATGACGTCGGGATATATGGTGCCCTGGGCAAGGAAATCCACCTTGCCGATCTTTTTACCGATCTTTTCAAAGACTTTTATGAACTCTTCTCCGATGACCTTTCTTTTACGCTCGGGATCAGTCACCCCTCTTAGGGCTGCGAGGAACTGCTCCTCCGCATCTATGCGTATAAAATCTATATCCCATTTGGAAAAGGCTTCTTCTACTTCGCGGGCTTCGTTTTTTCTCATCATGCCGTGGTCCACGAATACACAGCTAAGATCCCTGCCAACAGCCTCAGCAAGGAGAGCTGCGCAGACCGACGAATCGACCCCGCCGGAAAGGGCGAGAAGAACTTTGCCTCCTTTTGTCTTTTCACGTATGCTTTCAAGAGAACTCTTAAGAAAGTCAGACATCCTCCAATCCGCTTTGCATCCGCATATATCGAAAATGAAATTCCTCAGCACGGTGTTTCCGTACTCCGTATGGCTCACCTCGGGATGGAACTGTACTCCGTATAGTTTCTTCTCCGCATTCTCCATGGCTGCGCAGGGGCAGGATGAAGTGGCTGCGGTGATGCGAAAACCGTCAGGAACAGTCCTGACGTGATCCGTGTGGCTCATCCAGACGCTGCTTTCTTTGGGAAGCTGCCTTGTAAGAAGGCTTTCGGCTGAGAGCTCAAGAGTTACCTTTCCGTATTCGCTTATGCTCCCTGCAGAACATATCTCTCCGCCTGCCATATATGCCATGAGCTGATGCCCGTAGCATATGCCGAGGACCGGGATACCCATATCCAGTACTTTAGGGTCGAAATGCGGGGAGCTATCCTCATATACGCTGTTTGGGCCTCCCGTAAAAATGATACCCTTCCATCCTTCAGACCTTATCTTTTCGACGTCTGTGTTTCTGTAAGAGATGAGCTCCGCATATACGTGCATATCTCTTACCCTTCTTGCTATGAGCTGGTTGTACTGCCCTCCGAAATCCAGGACCAGTATCTTATCCATTCTTTTTCTCCTTTTGTATATAAAGACGGATGCACCTTAAGTGCATCCGCAGCATCTGTTAAGGTCTTTATTCTACCGTAACGCTCTTTGCCAGGTTCCTTGGCTTATCCACGTCGAGGCCCTTCGCCACGCTTAGATAATATGCAAAAAGCTGAAGAGGCACTATGGCAAGGCAGCCCATGAAATGGGGATCGGTCTTTGGTATGTATACCGTAAAGTCTGACGAATCTTCAACGCTGTAATTGCCGTAGGAAGTAAGGCTCATAAGGTAGGCTCCCCTTGCCTTGCATTCTGTCATATTGCTGAGGGTCTTTTCTATGAGAGCCCCTTGGGTCAGTATGCCTACGACCAAAGTTCCGTCCTCCACAAGGCTTATGGTGCCGTGCTTGAGCTCGCCTGCCGCATAAGCTTCGCTGTGTATGTAGCTTATCTCTTTAAGCTTGAGGCTTCCCTCAAGGCATATGGCGTAGTCGAGGCCTCTTCCTATGAAGAACATATCGTGGGCATGGGAATACTTCGCGGCGAACCACTGTATCCTGTCCTTTTCCTCGAGTATGCGGTCTATCTTGTCGGGTATGGTCTGGAGTTCCTTGACGAGCTCTGTATATCTGCTTTCGTCTATGATCCCTCGTACTCTTGCCAGTTCGACTGCGAACATGTTCATGCAGAGGAGCTGGGTGCTGTAGGCCTTAGTCGTTGCAACAGCTATCTCAGGCCCTGCTTTTGTGTATATGACCTTATCCGATTCCCTCGCTATGCTGGAGCCGAGGACGTTGACTATGCTCAAAGTCATGAAGCCGTGTTCCTTTGCTTCTCTTAAGGCCGCTAGCGTATCGGCTGTTTCTCCCGACTGGGATATGAGTATGACCAAAGAGCCGGGGCTTTCGACCAGCCTTCTGTATCTGAACTCAGATGCCAGCTCTACTCTTACCGGTATATCCGTGAGATCTTCGATGACGTACTGAGCCTGCATGCCCACGTGCCATGAAGATCCACAGGCTACAATGGTGATGTCCTTCACATCTTTGAGCTCGTCCTCCGTAAAGACGTCTGAAAGGTCTATCTTCCCACCCTTTATGAGGCTTCCTAATGTATCTCTTACAGCCTGGGGCTGCTCGTGGATCTCCTTCATCATGAAATGTTCGAAACCGCCCTTTTCAGCTGCCTTGGAATCCCAGGTGATCTCCGTGAGGGGCATCTCCACTTCGTCTCCGTTGAGATCGAAGAAATGTACTTCACCCGGCAGTATCCTGGCGGACTGCAGATTGTCTATATAGTAGACGGACCTTGTATATTTGAGTATGGCGGGAACGTCGGAAGCGATATATGACTCACCGTCCGCTATACCGATGATCATGGGGCTGTCTTTCCTCGCAACGTAGATCTCACCGGGATAGTCTCTGAACATGAGCTCAAGGGCGTAGCTGCCCCTGGTCCTCACCATCATCCTGTTGATGGCGTCGATGGGACCTATGCCGTATTTCTTGTAGTAGTAATCCACCAGCTTGATGACCACTTCCGTGTCCGTCTGGCTGTAGAACTGGTAGCCGTGCTTGAGGAGTTTTGCTTTCAGTTCCTCATAGTTTTCTATGATGCCGTTATGGACTCCGACTACGCTGGACTCCACCGGTCCTGATGCGCTGTTTCTTGCGTTTCCGCTGACGTGAGGATGGGCATTGACCTGAGTTGGTTCTCCATGGGTAGCCCAGCGGGTGTGGCCAATGCCGCAGGTACCTGCAAGAGCCCTGCCGTTGTCTACTTTTTCTGAAAGGTTACGGAGCTTGCCCGTAGCTTTTACGACCTCCGCCAATTGTATTCCGTTCCTCACGGCGATGCCTGCAGAGTCATATCCTCTGTATTCCAGCTTCGCCAGACTGTCAAGAAGTATGGGAGCCGCATCGTGCTGCCCCGTAAATCCGACTATTCCGCACATTCTTTTTGATTCCTTTCTGTATTTGAATATATATTTAACGTTTTCAGACCGGGATATCGAAGTCCATATCTCCGGCGTTTTCGTATACGGGAAGAGTCTCTTTCACGAAAGCTTCCACCTGAGAAGCGCATCTGCCCGTATATGCTTTGGGCGAAAGCCCTTCTTCCATCTCTTCTTTCGTCATACCGAAAGAGGGTTCCTTCGCAAGTTCTGCAAGGAGGTCGAATGCCTCTCCTCTTTTCATCTTTTCAGTCGCAGCCATGGACGCTTTTCTTATGAGCTCATGGAGGAGCTGCCTGTCTCCGCCCCTTTTGACTCCTTCCATCAAAAGGTCTTCGGTCGCAATGAAGGGAAGATAGTCCCTCACCGACTTTTCTATGATCTTTTCGTTCACCCTGAGGCCTTCTGAAACGTTTCCGAGGAGCCTCAGAACTGCATCGGCGCAAAGAAATGCCTCAGGCATGGATATGCGCCTGTTTGCAGAGTCGTCCAGGGTCCTTTCGAGCCACTGCACGCTCGCAGTCTGCGCAGCGTTGGCCGCATCGTTTATGAGGTACCTTGAAAGGGAGCATATCCTCTCGCACCTCATGGGGTTCCTTTTGTATGCCATGGCGGAAGAACCTATCTGATCGTCTTCAAAGGGTTCCTCAAGCTGCCTGTCGTGCTGGAGAAGCCTTATGTCGTCCGCCATCTTGTATGCGCTCTGCCCTATGGATGAAAGGGCTGAAAGTATCCTGTAATCAGTCTTTCTCGGATATGTCTGGCCGCAGAGAGCAAAACACTCTTCAAAACCGAAATCTGCAGCTATGAGACGGTTCATCTCATCTATCTTAGCCTCGTCTCCTCCGAAGAGCTCCATGAAGCTCGCTTCAGTTCCGGTAGTTCCTCTGCATCCGAGGAATTTTAGTTCCGACAGGGCAAAGTCTATCTCATCGATATCGGAAAGCAGATCCTGCATCCAAAGGGCCGCCCTCTTTCCGACGGTCACCAGCTGCGCCGGTTGATAGTGGGTATAGCCAAGACAGGGAAGGTCCCTGTACTTCAAGGCAAATGATGAGAGCTTTTTCAGAACGCTGCAAAGCTCTGACCTTATGTAGGTCAGAGCCTTTCTGTATATGATGAGATCCGAATTATCGGTCACGTAGCAGCTGGTCGCGCCAAGATGTATTATCCCGGCAGCTTTTGGAGCTGCTTTTCCGTAAGTATATACGTGGGCCATAACGTCGTGGCGCACCTGCTTTTCCCGTTCAGCTGCCATCTCGAAGTCTATATCGTATATATGCGATCCAAGCTCTTCGACCTGCTCCCCGGTGATCGGAAGGCCAAGCTTCATCTGGGCCTTTGCAAGGGATGTCCACAGCTGTCTCCATATGCTGATCCTCGTGTGCTGGGAAAAAAGTTTCAGCATGTATCCTGATGCATAGCGCCCGGACAGGGGCGATTCATATTCTTCGTACATATTCATCTCTTTCGGCTCCTACAGAGACATATTCTACACGGCAGCCGATATTTTTTTCAATATATTCCACGTATTTTTTTGCCATTTCCGGAAGATCTTCCCATTTTCTTGCATCTGAGATGGAACATTTCCATCCGGGAAGCATCTCGTATACGGGCTTTGCCCTGTCAAGAAGGTCCGGGAACGGAAAGTCTTCGCTAAGCTCTCCGTCTATATCGTACTTTACACAGACCGGGATCTCATCCATATCGCTGAGTATGTCAAGCTTCGTCAATGCTATGGAGGTGGCTCCCTGCATCTTCACTCCGTATCTCGTCGCCACGAGGTCTATGGGGCCTACTCTTCTGGCCCTTCCGGTCTTGGCACCGTACTCAGCTCCTGCTTCCCTCAGCATGCCTCCCTCGTCTCCCGTCCACTCGGTGACAAAGGGGCCTTCTCCGACACAGGTCGAGTAAGCTTTAACGACTCCGAGGACCTTATCGATCTTCATAAAGGGCACACCTGCTCCTATGGGCGCATAAGCAGCCAGGGTGTTAGAAGAAGTTGTATACGGGAATATGCCCATATCAAGATCTCTGAGAGCGCCGAGCTGCGCCTCGAAGAGTATGTTTTTCCCTTCAGACTGCGCCTTTGTAAGCAAGGCCCCCGTGTCGCAGATATATGGCTTTAAGATCTCGCCAAAGCGAAGGATATGAGCAAGCACTTCTTCATAGTCTGCAGCTTTGCTTTTGTAAGCGCCTTCCAGTATGAGGTTCTTCCATTCGACCAGGTCTTTAACGTGCGACGCGAGCCTGTCAGGATAGAAGAGCTCTCCTGCGAGTATGGTCTTTTTCTGATATTTATCGGAATAGAACGGAGCTATGCCCTGCTGCGTTGAGCCGTATTTCTTCCCTGCGAGCCTGCTTTCCTCGAGCCCGTCGAGCTCCCTGTGCCAGGGGAGCAGAAGAGAAGCCCTTTCGCTTATCCTCAAGTTGTCGGGAGATATGACTACGCCCTTAGACCTCAAGTCATCCATCTCTATGCAGAGGTTCTCCATATCGAGAGCCACTCCGTTTCCAAGGACGTTAATGACTCCGGCTCTTAGTATACCGGAAGGCAGCAGATGGAGGGCAAATTTACCTTTTTCATTCACCACCGTATGACCTGCGTTGCCTCCGCCCTGGTATCTGACGACCACGTCGTAATGATCGGTCAAAAGATCCACCATGCGTCCTTTTCCTTCATCTCCCCAGTTGATTCCCGCTATGACCAAATTAGACATTTTGTGCTTCCTTTCTTATCTATACAAGAATTCGTCCCGAAGGACATATTTCCTCCGACTTTCGATATGAAATAAAAAAAGACAGCGACGTCAACTAGAAAGACGTCGTTGTCTTAACGAAGAAAATATACTCTAATCAGAAGGATATGTCAAATCGTTTTACATTTTTTTCTCTTTCAGCAAGTCCTCGGCTGCCCGGGTTTTGCTTATGCGCCTGTCCATGGCATAGCGCTCTATATATTTGTGGGCTTCTTCTTCCGTCATCCCCTGCTTTTCGATGAGGGCCCATTTCGCCTTGTTGACAAGGCGTATCTCTGCCATCTTTTCCTCTACAGAGCGCTGCTTTTTTCTTTCGCCTGCCTCCTTTTCTATGGAAGAGCAAATCATCCTGAGAGCAGCCGAAAACTCCCCGCCGCTGAGCCTTCTCGGTATGCAGAACACGCCAAGAGAAACGACGTCGAAATATATGCCGTCGTATCGCTCGTTATCGACCATGAGAAGGATCGCACCTTTTCCCTTATTCGCCATATCGCATGCAAAGTTTTTTCCTTCGCTGTCAGAAGCCTGCCAGTTCACTATCACTATATCGTAAGATCTTTCGATAAGTTCCCTTCTGGCTTCGCTCAGAGCGTTGATCTTTTTTACCGGATAGAACTCGTTATATGGGAGAAAGCGCATTACCTGCTCATCGAATTTTCCTTTCCCGCACACCAGCAAAACACTGTAACTGCGGTCTCTGAAAACCAAGCTTTTCTCTCCTTATTCTCTGCGAAGATAAGCGTCTATGACGCATTCGGGCAGGCATTTCCTTATAAAGCTGCTGTTTCTTGCATACTCTTTAGCTTCATCGAAGCTGCCCGGAAGCCTCTCGAACTGATCGAGCTCCTTTGGATCTGCGTTATCGAAATCTATATCGCACCTCTCGGGGAGCCTGAGCCCCTCGTTGACTCCGTAAAGCCCCGCTTCTATAAGAAGGGAAAGCGCGATATATGGGTTGGAAGACGGATCGCCTGAACGAAGTTCCGCTCTGCAGACGTTCTGAAGGCTCCTGGGTATGCGTATGAGCTGGGAGCGGTTCTCTTCAGACCAGGATACGTATCCCGGGGCCTTGAGCCTTCCGAGCCTCTCGTATGAAGCCTTGCAGGGATCGAAGAAGAGAGTCATCTCCTTTATCTTGTCAAGTATCCCTGCGTTGACCATGGACAAAAGCTCTTCGTTGCTCCTGTCGTTTACAGAGTAGTTTATATGGAGCCCGTTTCCCGGCTCGCCTTTAAGGGGTTTGGGACTGAAGTCTGCGCAAAGGCCGTTCTTTGCAACTATGCTCTCCACGACGAACTTGAAGGTTACGGCATTATCTGCAGCCGTAAGAGGATCCGAGTACCTGAAGGCGATGCTGTTCTGACCGGGACCTGCCTCGTGGAATGAATACTGCGGAAGTATACCCATCTCCTCGAGGGTGGTGCAGATCTCCCTCCTGATGTTTTCTCCTTTGTCGAGTGGCGCCGTATCCATATATCCTGCCCTGTCATAGGGGATACCTGTGCTTTGCCCGTCTTCATCTGCCTTAAAGATATAGAACTCAAGAGCCGGCCCTATATCAAAGTTAAGACCCTTTGATCCGGCCTTTTCGACTGTATCCTTAAGAATCCTTCTGCAGTCCGCCTCGAAGGGCCTTCCGTCGGAGTAACGTATGTCGCAAAACATCCTCTCGACCTTTGCCGACTCGGACCTCCAGGGAAGAGCGCAGAAAGTCGAAGGATCGGGATGAAGGAAAAGATCCGCTTTTACCGTCATGCCGAAGCTTCCGATAGCAGAGGCGTCTATGGGTATGCCGTATTCAAAAGCCCTTTCAAGCTCAGAAGGCATTATGGCTATGTTTCTCTGGACTCCGAAAACGTCGCAAAAAGCCAGGCGTATGAAACGCACGTTTTCCTCTACAGCGTACTGAAGTACTTCTTCTTTGGTATATTTCATGGCATAAAAGGCGCTGCAAGCTTTGCGCCTTCCTCCTTTCCTCTCTGCGCAAAAAACGCAGCCTTATACATTTACTGGCAATATCATAGCACAAAGCGGCATCCCTTTGTGAAAAATATTGACAAGGCATTTTTGGAGGAATATATTGTTCATTGTAAAAGTTGACCGCGAGGCAATGGGGCCTGCGGCTCAGCTTTTTTTGCGTTTCAGGAGACTTTTCCGGAGAAAGGAGAGCGTAAACAAAATGACTAAATATATATTCGTTACCGGAGGCGTTGTATCAGGCCTTGGTAAAGGGATAACCGCAGCTTCCATAGGAAGGCTCCTCAAAGCAAGGCATTTAAGAGTAGCAGCCCAAAAACTCGACCCATATATCAACGTCGACCCGGGCACCATGAGTCCCTATCAGCACGGCGAAGTCTTCGTAACGGAGGACGGAGCGGAAACTGACCTTGACCTTGGACATTACGAAAGATTCATAAACGAGAATCTTAACCGCTATTCTAACCTGACTACGGGAAAGGTATACAGCAACGTCATTTCAAAAGAGAGAAAGGGCGAATACCTCGGAAGGACGGTGCAGACTATCCCCCACATAACCGACGAGATCAAAGGCTTCATATACAGAGTCGGCAAGGAGACAGACGCTGAAATAGTCATAACGGAGGTCGGCGGCACCATCGGAGACATAGAGAGCAGGCCCTTCATAGAGGCCATAAGGCAGGTAGGCTACGAAGTGGGAAGAGAAAACTGCCTCTACGTACACGTGACTCTAGTACCCTACCTTAAAGCCTCCGGAGAGCACAAATCCAAACCTACCCAGCATTCCGTAAAGGAACTCCAGGGCATGGGCATAAGCCCGGACATAATCGTGCTGCGCTGCGACGAGCCCATAACTGACGAAAACATATTCAAAAAAATAGCAGACTTTTGCAACGTAAAGCCCGACTGCGTCATCGAAAATCTCACGCTGCCCATTCTTTACGAAGCGCCCCTCGCATTGGAAGAGAAAGGCCTTTCCTCCGTCATATGCAGAGAGCTGGGTATCGAAGCCGAGGAGCCTCACCTTCGCACGTGGAAGGCTATGGTGGGGAATATAAAAAATGCTGAAGGGAGCGTTAAGATAGGCCTTGTTGGAAAATACGTACAGCTCCACGACGCATATCTTTCAGTAGCCGAAGCTCTTCACCACGCAGGCTACGCGCTGAAAACGAAAGTGGAAATAGACTGGATAGATTCCGAGTGTATAACGGAAAAAAACGTCTCTTCAACACTTTCGGGTCTTGACGGGATAATAGTGCCGGGAGGCTTCGGAGACAGAGGCATAGAGGGAATGATAGTCGCTGCACGATATGCGAGGGAAAAACGCGTCCCCTATTTCGGCATATGCCTGGGCATGCAGATAGAAGTCATAGAATTTGCGAGAAACGTCCTCGGTCTTTCCGATGCGAACTCCGGCGAGTTCGATCCTCTGTCAGCTCACAAGGTAATAGATTTCATGCCCGGACAAAGCGACGATATAGACAAGGGCGGGACTTTAAGACTCGGCGCCTACCCCTGCTGCATAAAGCCGGGGACAACGATGGAAAAGTGCTATGAAAGCCTTGATATATCCGAGAGGCACCGCCACCGCTATGAATTCAACAACGATTACAGGGAAGCTTTCGAAAAAGCAGGTCTTTGCATCTCAGGTCTGTCTCCTGACGGGAACCTTGTAGAGACTGTAGAGATATCGGACATGCCCTTCTTCGTAGGAGTGCAGTTCCATCCGGAATTCAAAAGCCGCCCGAACCACGTTCACCCTCTCTTCAAGGGCTTCATCCAGGCGGCTATAGATAACAAATAAATAAGAGATCCGCAAAAACAGGCTTGCGGATCTCTTTTTCATTTAAATCGATCTTATGAATAATATTTTTCTTCGTCTAAAAGACCTTCCTGTCTTGCGACTATGAAGGAACCCACCATATCGCATACGGCGTTGTTCGCAGTCCTTAAGAGGCCTGCTATGACCTCTACTCCCAGGACCATGGAGACAGCCTCCTCTACAGGAAGCCCTATAGTCCTCATAAGAGCCGTAAGGCAGATTATAGAAGATCCCATGACGGGAGGAGCCCCTGCTGACAGCATCAGGATTGTGAATGTCAGGGTAAAATACACGGAAAGGTTTATGGGAAGTCCGTAAAGCCTTGCGAGGAGCAATCCGAATACCGACATGTATATGGTGGTACCATCCATATTGACCGTCGCGCCAAGAGGTATGGAAAGGGAATATACTTTCTTGTCTATACCAAGGTCCTCGCATACTTTCAGGTGCAAGGGGATGGCGGCGCTGGAAGAACCGATCCCTACTACCTGCAGCAGGTAGGGCAAATATTTCCTCGTGAATACAAGAGGATTGAGCCTTCCAAGTACCCACAGCAGCAGGTGATAGAACACTATCATGACCACGACGGCCAGGATGTAAACGCCTATCCCTATCAGTATGGGAAGCCCGATAGTCTTTTCCCCCTCACTGCTGCCGAGAAGCACCTCGCCGATTATGCAGAAAATGAGCAGCGGCATGAAGCTGACTAAAGCGTTTGTCATCTTTAGGAACACCTCGTTGCCTGCGCTTATGAACTCCTGAAAGGCTTTTGCTTTAGCCCCGATGACGGTGACAGCCAGACCTATGATAACCGCAAGAAAAATGATCTGTATGGTATCTGCATCAAGAAAAGCCTTCACTATGTTCTCCGGGATTATTCCTATGATGGAATCTTTAAAGGACATCTCGACGCCTGCCTGCACAGGGCCTGCAGCTGACAGCTGAAGGGATCCGTACTTATACGGTTTTATAAGTTCGACGAGTATGAAGCCAAGTGCTGTGGCGCACACTGTGGTAAAGGCGTACAGGCCCATGGTCTTTCCGCCTATGCGGCCAAGCTGAGACGTATCTCCAAAGCCTACTATGGCGCTGGCTATGGAGAAGAAAACGAGAGGCGGGATCAGCATATTGAGGCAGTTCATGAAAAGGGTCTTGCCCGTAGTCATGATCTGGGTCGATATCCACTGGCAGACCTGTGGAGACGCAAAGGTCTTGAACAGAAGCGAAAGCACTATACTGAGAAGCCCGGCTCCCACCAGCTTGTAAAGAAGCAGATAGCGGGATTTGAAGGCGCTGATGGTCACAAGATTGGTCCCCTTGGAGTTTTTGACCCTTATGTCCTCTGCAAAGGACTTCATAAGAGCGGCCCTCATGGGGTCGGAGTCAGCATCTGACAGGGGATCGAAATTGTCTCCCTTGGCACTGAGGCGTATCTTGAGATTTCCTCCTACGTAGCTCACAGCTACGGTGACCTCGTCGCCGGTGGTATGTTCCAGCATGGTCATCAGAGTCTCTTCCGTCATGAGAAGGGCCCTGTTTTCTTCGCTTTTTTTTAGTTTGTGTTTAGCGGCATTGTCGCTTACAAAGGAGAGGATCTCCTCTATTTCTGTTTTTTGAAATACCTTTTTCATATATCATCCTCCTCCGCGTAATAGCGGCGAACGGTAATTTCAGATCTTCTCTTATGCAAAGCCCGGATGTTTTGCCAATAAGACCGGCCCAAAACTATCGAAATAAAAGCTCAGTCTAAGTATCCTTCCCTTATTTTGTGTCCGAAATAATCTGCGATGAGTTTGAGCTGCTCGTCAGTTATCGTATTGAGAATGGGGAGATGGCCGATCTTCATGTAGATCTCAGCAGCTTTTTCAGCTGTCTCTATGAGTCCGAAGGCTTCGTCAAGATCGCTTCCGGCTCCGTAAAGGCCGTGCTGAGCCCAGACCACAAGGCGCTGATCCTTCATCTTTTCTGCGGTTGCGACGCCGATCTCGTTGGTCCCGCACAGCATCCAGGGAAGTACTCCCACTCCGTCCGAAAACACGGCGACACATTCGGTGCACATACGCCAGAGAGTCTTCGTAAACTCTTTTTCATCCAAAGTATGCACGTAGGTCATAGCCAGCATATTGGTTGGATGGCAATGCATCACCACGCGGTTTTTTGGGTCTACGGAAAGTCTGGCCACATGGCTCATCATATGAGCCGGAAACTCCGATGTGAAGCGGCCTCCGTCCGAAAAACCCCAAAGGAGCTCCGCTTTCCTTCCGCCGTCCGCCAGCATCACTATCCAAAGGTTCTTTGCGGGATCGTACTGCACGTTCTTGAAATACTTGCCGGTGCCTGTGACGAGAAAGTATCTACCCTCGAGCTTTGGAGCTTCGAAACTCGTTTCCATGGTTCTTATCACCAGCCTCGTATCGAGATAGTCTGATATCTCATCCTCTGAAAGCAGCAGGCTTATATTTCCGCCGTTCCTTTCATCCCAGCCGTGGGCGTACATGTTAGTCGCGGTCCTTATCATTTCCACCATAAACGGTGCTGATTTAACGTCTTTCATCTTCTTTCCTCCAGGATGCCATAGGTTTTGTATATTATATCATAAACGATGCTGCAGCAAAAACTTATCGATCAGCGGGTTTATTGTTACTATTCCCACTCTACCGTGGCAGTTTGCATATTCATCTTTAAAGATATATTCTATTTTTTCTATGATGGCATCGTGACCGTGTCCGTAATATAAATAATCTTTTAACTCTTTTTTATCTCTATATGTAAAATATTTCATGATGATACCCACCCCTATGCTCATTTGCTATTATACCTAAGAGAGATTATCTTTTGAATCTTAGTAGAGTTGAGCTGAATATGGAAATTGTTTTACGAGCTCGCTCCTGAATAGAAGATTCTAAGCACCACCACTTCTTTTTTTGTTTCGTCAACTATATATAAAACAATATAGTAATCTATTGGTAAAAGATGTACTTCGCTTTCATACCATGGGGTATGCTTATACACAGGATTTCTGTTGGGAAACAACTCTAACGATTCTATTGCCTTACGTACCCGATCGTATTGTTTTTTTGCTGCATTCACAGCGCATAACTCAAACGCAATATACTCATATATTCTTTTCAGGTCGTTTTCAGCATTTTCGTAAAGACGTACCGTATATTTCATATACCGTACTCCTTTCGAATATCATCAAACACGTCTTTTGCCAAACGAGTTTTCCCTGCTTTTGCCCCTTCAATGGCATCTTTTACTGTTTGATCAATCTCAGCCTGCGTCATTTTTGACATATCTAACGGTTTTCGCTCGTCAGGAAGAGTCACTTCAAACGGAAGACCATTTCTGAGAATTATTTGCTTATAAAACATATTGATTGCACTGGAAGCAGAAACACCCAGTGCAGATAAAATGTCTTCGGCTTGTTTCTTTACATCCGGTTCAACTCTAGCCATTATATTTGCACTTTTTGAAGCCATACCACGAACCTCCTTTCCAACAGAGAATATACCATTTTGTATAGCATAGTGCAATACTTTTGCGTTATTCATCGTTCTTCCTTCCTTTTTTTATTACATGAAGTGCTTTCCCTTTTAATAATCTCATCCAGCGTTTGGGGTGTATAATCCATCCATGGCATCATGCAACCTACATTGATCCAATTGCCTACGCAATGTCCTCGCTCTATACAGCTTTGCTTAACGCTTTTTCTAAGCAATTCAATAAACTGCTGTTCCCTGGTGTCGTGTACATGTCCATACAACATCCAGCAATTCGGGTCATAATCTGCTCTGTGGAATGGAATAGGATAGTGGCACATAATTACATGTCTACCATTATCAGTAATCTCTTTATAATCCTTGATATCCAGGAAAAAGTTCTTTACCTCTCTGCTGAATTCTTTAGGATCGTGATTGCCCCTGATCAAAACCTTCTGTCCGGAGAACGGTTCGAGATAATGGTGCCATTCAGATTCTTTTGCCCAGCAAAAATCACCCAGTATGTAAACTGTATCCGTTTCACTCACTACTGAATTCCAACGATTTATTAACGCTTTATGCATTTCGTTAAGGTCAGCGAAGGGTCTATGATCGTAGTCTATGATCCTCGCATGGGCTAAATGCAGATCTGATATATAGTAATTAGCCATTGTTTTGTCCTCCCATATGATCCAGCCTGTCTCAGGGACAATGATGAACTTCTTTTTTTATGGCATGTAAAAAGAGTCTTCACCCTATCTACTCCTCCATACTCGTAATAATTCTGCTGCAGTGAAATCAGGTGACAATTCATAATCCTCCAGCATTTTCTTAACCATTTTTGCATTGAATTTATCATCCGGGCCCCACTTTCCCATTGCAATTTCCAGGGCTATTTCATCCATTGCACTGACAAAGGCCTTATGTTCCTTCATCCATTGCCTGATATGTCTTTTCTTTTCTGCTTTTTGCTTGTCTTTTGTTTTGTCTCTTGTTTTATATGCATAAGCCGAATAAGCTTTCTGTGCGGTTTTATATCCATATCCTTGGGCATCATCCAGAAGTTCCCCTGTTTCTGTCGATACGATGCAATATCGTTTTTCAACAGTATCATATGCCGGTTCGTTGTCCCACGCTTCTTTTCCAAATAAAGCAGTCCCATGACGTTTCGTAACAGTGTACAAAACAGCTTTGTACTCTCGTCCCATAAATCAATATCCCTCTCTTTCATTCGCAATCCTGTTATACATCTTTTCAGCATCTACTCTTGTAAACTTTGCATGGTAAAATATTAACCCTTAGCTTACCTCTAAAGGTATGTTATGCCTCCTGTTTTGTATTTGTCATTCAATTCGCAGTTGAAAAAACTACGCAGCTTTTTACACTGCGTAGTTTCTTATCATTCAAAGGATACTCCCTCGTATTCCCATGTTTCCGTATCCAGCAACAAAAACTCCCTCGTTCCTACCGAATCTCCGTTTCTGTACGTAGAGAATGTGTCACAGGATATTACGTTCCCGTCTCTTTTGATCTCCTTTACGGGTGTGTGACCGACCACCTGCAGCAGTTTCCGCGGCTTATACATTCGGAAACTTCCATATTGCGGTCTGAGCCAGATCGGAGAATAGTTCTGCCACATCCGCCCCTTTCCAAGTCCGTTGATCTCGAAGATTACTTTATCCACATCGTTGTAATGACTTGATTTTGAAAATGCTTTTACGAACTCGTCCGTTAATCCTCCGTGCATGAACAGGACGTTATCGATCCTGTGTATATACTTCAGCCTTTCCCGTTCTTCCAGGATCCTCCTGAGTTCTTTGAGTTTCTCATACACGGTATCTTCAGCATAATACGAATAACCGGATTCCATTGCATGCCAAATATAGCTGAGATCATGATTCCCGTAGCACCACAGCGAATCAAGATGCTTCTTTGCAAATGCAATTGCTCTGTCATAGGTTTCTGCATACAACGCTATGTTGCGTTCCTGGTCCCAGTCATCTGGTATATCCATAAGACATACAATATTATCTACTTTCCTTTTTTGTAAAACATCTTCAGCTCTGTCAAATATCCATGGCTTGAGATGTACATCCGGTATAACTAATACTTTCATC
Organism: uncultured Oscillospiraceae bacterium; assembly: GCA_964613315.1. GTDB lineage: Bacteria > Bacillota > Clostridia > Peptostreptococcales > Anaerovoracaceae > RUG13409. Next base: position 15,703 of record CAZTHD010000004.1, read on the forward strand.
TTTTTTTACACCATCCATGTTTGATAGCTGTTGAACAAATGTTCTTAATATGTTATACTGTTTACATCAGTAAAGGAGTTTCAGCATGTCAGAACAAGTGACCCAGTACTATTGCAAAATCGATCCGATCAGGACAGGAGAAAAGATCAAATCATCTATCCTTCATCTGAATATCCCGATCAAAGAGCTCGCAAAGATGATGTCTGTATCTCAGCAAGCCGTTTACAAATGGATCTGCGGGGAATCACTGCCGTCTCTTGAGAATGTCGTTCTGCTCAGCAGTATACTGAACGTTCCAATTGATGACCTTATTGTCAGGTCGTCTATATATACCTATCAAGTCGAAGAGATCTATGTCAGGGAAGAGCAAAACGAATACCCTTTTCCGTTCACTTCCAAAACAACAGAACTTCCCTTAGTTTATGATATTTGAATCAGCTTTGCAGGCTCTTCCGAAATCCATTCGACTTTATCAAACCATTCATCTTCATCTTTGTAGACATGTGTAAAATCGATTATTGTTCCATATTCTTTCGGGAACAGACTCTCACAGTAACGAGTGATATGATGGTGAGGTACCACACCGACATAATCGCTTGCTTCGAAACGTGCCATTAATTCTTCTGCTCTGTACAGAATGACGGGAATCCCTGCAGAAGTGAGGGCTATGTAAAAAGTTACTGACTCAAATTGTCTCTCCATTCCCGCTATTTCAAAATAATAACCGGCATCTTCAATCTGTCCGTCAAACTCATCTTGACTGATTTTGCCGGATCGAAGTTTCCATTCAAGCTCTCTTCTATCGTTGCAAACGCGCAGCGACATATGAGTACTGTTTCCCCCAGGTACAACTTCCCATGGATGTCCGCCGCCTCTGTTGCCGTAATACCATTCATCCCAGGCCTCCGGAGAATCGAAATCTATGCCGGGCCCGGCATTCAATCCATGCCCTTGTCCAGTCATACCCTCATCACGTCCATCGGAGTAATGCATATATAGATCCGGCAGGGAAAACCCTTTACAATCCTTCCCGATGGCCTCATAGCCTATCTTACAGGCACGGAAAAAATCATTAGCTGTAAAGTTTTTTATTCTTCCGATATTCTTTAAATCGTTGCAGCCTTTCCTGACAAGCTTCTTAAATTGTTCGACCACATCCACCGACAGGCCGTCATAATCCCACTCTTTTATGTCCGGTTCCTTTTCCCAGATATCTTTTCTTTTGATGATGCCGACACGGAACTGGTAAGGAAGCTCTGATTCAACGAGATCGTTATACTTCCCTGACATCAGTAAATCTACAGAATCCTGAACAGCAGGGAATATCAGGTCACACAGTTTAATTGCGGCATCTTCGGAATAATACGGTTCATTAATATAATCACGTTCATCAGTAACAGAAGAAATTACATTCGCTTCTCCGAAAGACATCCCGTAAAAACTAAGTGCTCCATCACGTTCATATGACTTGACCACCACGAGCCTATACCAGCATATTTCATCAGGATAGTCCTGCTTCCAATAATCCACGTATTCCTCATACGTTTTTACTTCGCCGGATGCTTTTGCCTCTTTAAATGTAAAGTTGCATTCACCGTAATCCTCTATAGTCCCGCGCGGGATCCTTAGCCATATAGCCTTTGCTTCATCGTTCTTTCTGAGCGGAGCAAGTGGCGTAAGAAGATCATAAACCCTGTCAAATGCAGCTAAAAGTACAGGGGTGGATTTTGTCGGATTCATCCGCCTGTCATCAAAATACTTGCAAAGACAGTCTACATCAGGAGCCACAAGCTTATATTGGAAATCATCTCTGAAAAACATATTCGTTTCCTTTTTTCATTAATGCTTTGTCACAGTAATATAATGTTGTATTGAGTTTTTCGTACTTTCCTTGCTGGATTTGGATGAATTTCATATTCACTTCCAAAACAACAGACAGCATGGCTATTCCCTGTTCAGTGAACATATACGGTCTGTATCTTCGTCTGCCTCTTCCGTTTGAGGTTGCATTTTGTGACCTCAAAAAAGTCCTCAGATGTTACCTCCTTCTTTCTGAGGCCTATTTTGAAAATAAGTATCTACGTTCCAAACTCCTTTTCAACTGCATATACAACAATCTGTCTCTACAATGCAAATTGTATGAAAGATATAACCATGAGTCATTCAATCTGTAGTTGAAAAATAGTCGCCGCACTCTCGTGACTTCAGTCATGAGTTAAGCGACAGAAAGTCTTGAACAATTGTTCTTTTAGTGGTATAATAATCATAGGAATCAAGAACAGGCAAAGAGCATCGAATGGAGGCAGCTGCTTTGGAATTGTACTCGACTTACAAGACAATAATCACTGATAAGAGTTTTAATCATGTCGCGGCTTTTTTGTTATCATACGCTAATAGTATATGACTTTCTTTGATTATTGCAATTCCGTTTTTCCCGAAAACTGCAGGAGTTTCCTGCAAAAAAACCGCCGGTACTTAATATTAACAGGCCGGCGGGTCAGATGCTGCCTTCTCCCCTGCACCTAGGACTTTGTATCATATTTATGGTTAAAGGCAAGGAACAGGCATATGCCTGAAAGGAAGGGGATCAGAAGCGTATAAATGAATCTTGTTTCCATGATCAGAAACTCCCAGGGGATGAGAAGTTTCATTCCGTCAAGATTGAACAGCATAATGGGTATCGCAGTCACCAGCCAGGGAAGTGTCAGCGCAATACCTGTTATGAGAAGGATTTTCTTACTCTTTCCGCTTAAAGATACGTTACGTCCGAGAGCA
>CAZTHD010000005.1:0-18037 GCA_964613315.1 uncultured Oscillospiraceae bacterium
TGCCTCCAGGCACTTTGATTATATCATCTTAACAGGTGTAAAGTAAATACAGCTGAGCGTAATTATTAAATTGTACATTTATGCTGCTTATGTACATAATAATGCTACAAAAAGTCATAATAAGATTGTAATTTTGTACTAATGTACGCAAAATGACCATTTTTTATTGACAAAATACATCTGTACAAATAAAATAAGCGCGACTGGTTAATTTAGACATTTGTTTGAGGTTTTCAAAGTGGAAGAAAAAAAGGTTCAAGGTTTCTTCAAAGAACAGGGAAGATACTACGGCTATGGTCTTGGTGAATTCGGATTCACCTTTTTCCTGATGTTTATAGCATATCACTTGCTGTACTTTCTGACGGACGTTCTTAAATGGCCTGCCGCCCCTGCGGCTCTTGTGTATACCATCATACAGTGGTTCGAAAGCTCAACGAATATACTCATGGGTATTTTTGTTGAAAAGGCCCATATCAAACTCGGTAAATACCGGCCGTGGATGGTTATCGGCGCTATCGGGTGCGCGATATTTACAGTGCTGTTCTTCGTCGACTGGAACAGCGTTCTATGGCTCGAGATAACGCTCTTCTGCCTTTTCTATTTGCTCTCATACACCTGCTACAATCTCATGTGGGTATCATACAGAGCTATGGTAGGAGTTGCAGCGCTTACTGCAAAGGAGAATGTCAGTTATACAGCGTCCTCAGCTCAGCTGGGAGGAGTTGCCAGCCTTCTTTACGCTCATATATTTACAAGACTCGTATCCGGCTACGATACCATGCAAAAGGGTTACATCATTTGCGCAGCCCTTTGCGGATTGTTCATGGTCGGAGGCAATGCGATCTCCGCATATGTGACGAGGCGTTATGACAACAGAGCCACACAGCTCAAGGAAGCAGAGCAAAGAGCATCGAAGCAGCTCTCCTTCAAAAAGGCGATCAAGTGTCTTAACAGACCCATGGTGGTCTTCTTTATAGGCAACTCGCTGAGAGGCTCCAATTCAGTAATCCTTCAGTCTTTGCTTATTTACTACTGCACCTACACCCTTCAAAAGCCCGGCGCTTTGTCTATGTACGTGACCCTTTATTCGCTGACCGTTATGTTCGGGCAGACTCCTGCAGCGTGGCTTCAGAGAAAGTTCGGAAAGACCATCATGTATCCGGTTTCCGGTATCTTATCCGTGCTCTCCATATTGGCTCTCAACCTGGTCGGTACGAACGTGCTTCTTTTCTACGTGCTGGTAGTAGCCAATTCCTTCTGCTGCATATTCTCTGGATCTATGATCCCTGCATATCTTAACGAGATAGCGGACTATACAGAATTCGAAAAGGGCGTGGAAGCCAGAAGCTTCATCATATCCATCGGCGGTACTTCCAACAAGATAGCGTCGAGCATAGGCGGTGCCTTTGCATCCTTCGGTCTTGCCCTCATCGGTTACAAGGCCGGTGCGGATATCACGCCTGCCCTTGCTTCCAGCATCTGCAGGCTCATGACCTTCAGCTCTGCGATCTGCGTAGGCCTTGGGACCATAGCCTTCCTCTTCTATCCGCTCACTGACAAGAAAATGGAAGCAATATATGCTCAAAAGCAGGCAAAACTCGAAGCTGCCGAAAAGGAATTTGCACAGGATTAGTAGAAATGTCCAAATGAAATTAGAAAATAATATTTCCAAGATAAGGTAAAATGTATATGTAGTATATAGCTAGCTGTCTTGGGGATATAGGTGAGAAATGAGAACTGATGTAAGAAAAACAAGAAATTCGATTTGTTTAGCACTGCTTGACTTGATCGATGAAAAACCCTATGACGATATCTCGATAAGAGAGATAGTCGCAAGAGCAAACGTGAGCAGGTCCTCCTTTTACAATCATTTTACAAAGAAGGACGACGTCATATACATGATCATAGACAAGCTGTGCGACAGGATATCCGGTAAAGATGAGTACAGCGACAGGGAAAAATTCGACAGGCGATATCTGATCGATGCGAGATTCAAGTTCATAGACTACTGCCTGAGCCGTCGTGATGACATCATGAGGATATACAAGTCCGGTTTCGGGCCGGAGTTCGAAAGGGTAGCCCGCGAAAAGATATATGAAGTGCGCAGCACATTTGAGTATGAATATATAGACGAAAACGGCAAGGTGGCATTGCTCTCCGAAGGGGATCTTTATGAGATCAAGACCTGGACCAGCGTCCATGAAACGGTATCCGTCATCAATATCCTGTTTTCGAAATTTCCTTACGTTACCAGCGAGGAATTCGATAAGATGATAGAAAAAGCCCGTCAAATGGATATGACAGGCAATTTCTACAAAAAGAAAAATCAGTAACGCTTTACAGCAGGGATAGCTCCTTTGCTATCCTTGCGGCGCAGCGGGCGTTGTTAAGAGCCAGCTGAACGTTGGATTTGAAGGACTCACCTCCGGTGAGTTCTTTTATTGTGGCGAGAAGGAATGGAGTGATGTTCTTTCCGTGGACTCCGGCTTCATCTGCCATTTCGAGGGCTTTATTGATTATGCCTTCCATGTAATCATAGTCCTGGGCATATTCTTCCGGTACCGGATTTCCTATGAGGAGCCCGCCTTTCAGCCCAAGGTCCCAGGTGGTTTTTATGACTTTTGCCGCATCTTTAGGTGTATCGGCTCTATAGTCCACGCCAAAGCCGCTGTTCCTGCAGAAGAACGCGGGGAACTCGTCGGTGCCCATACCTATGACCGGAACTCCCATAGTCTCGAGATATTCAAGGGTCCTCCCTATATCCAGTATCTGTTTTGCTCCCGCGCATACGACGGCTACTCTGGTGTTCCCGAGTTCCTGAAGATCAGCTGAAATATCCATTGTATTCTCGCCGTTTCTGTGCACTCCGCCTATGCCGCCTGTTGCAAAGACCTTGATGCCTGCAAAGTATGCGCACATCATGGTGGAGGCAACTGTGGTGGCCCCTGTTCTTCCTGTGGCCAGATAGGTCGCGAAATCTCTTCTTGAGACCTTGCCCACGTTTTCGGCCTTGCACATTATTTCAAGTTCGTCCGCTGTAAGTCCCAGCTTTATCTTCCCTCCTATGAGAGCGGCGGTCGCCGGTATGCAGCCTTCTTCTCTTATGACTTCTTCGACTTTTGCTGCGAAATCGAGATTCTCGGGATATGGCATCCCGTGGCTTAATATCGTGCTCTCGAGAGCGACTACGGGTCTTCCTTCATCGAGGGCTTCTTTTACTTCATCTTTGATATCAAGATATTTTTCTATTTCCATTGCTTTGTCTTAGTCTTGCCGCTATCCGGCAGGTATCGTCCTTTCTTGTGTATACGCTATTTGTGTTTATTTGATTTGCCTTAGCATTGTACCACGGGCGGGATTTTTTCTCAATTGATAGCTTTTAAAGTTCCGTTTTGTGGTATACTCTTTCGTATATAACAATTTTTACTAATCGGAGGAACTCAATGGAAAACAAAAACGCTTGGGAAAAATACAAAGCTAAGGATCTCAAAGACCTTAACAGAGTATGCGACGGATACAAGGAATTCATTTCGAAGGGAAAGATCGAACGTGAGTGCGTAGAGCTCACCATAGATATGGTCAAGAAAGCCGGATACAAGGATGCCTTTGACGCGATCAAAAAGGGCAAGAAGCTCAAAAAGGGAGACAAGCTTTATGCCGTATGCATGGAGAAGACTCTTGCTCTCTTCCAGATAGGAGAAGAGCCAATCACGGCAGGTATGAACATACTCGGAGCTCATATCGACAGCCCGAGAGCCGATATAAAGCAAAATCCCCTTTACGAAGCTGATAAGCTGGCATATCTTGATACTCACTATTACGGCGGTATAAAGAAATATCAGTGGGTGGCTCAGCCCATGGCGATACACGGAGTCGTATGCCTGAAAGACGGACAAAAGGTGAAGATCACCGTAGGCGACGATCCCAAGGATCCCGTATTTTGCTTTACGGATCTTCTCATCCATCTTGCACGCCAGCAGATGACAAAGAACGCCGCAGAGGTCGTCACAGGCGAGAATCTCGACCTTCTCATAGGAGGTCAGCCCCTTGCAAAGAGCAAGCTCGATAAAGATCAAAAAGATGCGGTAAAAGCGAACGTGCTTGCAATACTCAAGGATAAATACGGAGTCGAAGAAGAAGATTTTCTATCAGCAGAACTCACGGTAGTGCCTGCAGGCGCAGCCAGAGACCTCGGATTCGACCGCAGCATGGTCCTTGCCTACGGACAGGATGACAAGGTGTGCGCATATACTTCTGTCCTCGCCATGATCGATGAGGACAAGCCCTTGAAGAGAACTTCCTGCTGCCTCATAGTAGACAAGGAAGAGATAGGTTCCGTGGGAGCCACAGGCATGCAGTCCTTCTGGTTCGAAAATCTGGTGGCAAAGCTTGCAGCGCTTCAGGGAGAGGATCCCTATACCGGCGGACGCGATGCTCTTGCAAATTCATTCATGCTCTCTTCAGACGTGAGTGCAGGCTACGATCCTCTCTACGGAGATGCCTTTGAGAGAAAGAACGCCGCATTCCTCGGAAACGGTATGTCCTTCAACAAGTTCACCGGATCCGGCGGGAAGAACGGCAGCAACGATGCCAACGCAGAGTACGTGGCAAAGGTCAGAAAAGTCATGGACGACAACAAGGTCTCCTATCAATTCTGCGAGCTCGGAAGAGTCGACGTGGGCAGAGGCGGTACCATTGCATATATCATGGCAAAGTACTGCATGAACGTAATAGACAGCGGTGTGGCAGTCCTTTCCATGCACGCACCCTATGAAGTTACCTCAAAAGCTGATATTTATGAGGCATATAAGGGATATAGAGCGTTTTTACGTGATGCATAATGAAAAAAGCTATGCTATAATGGATATAGTTCATATCGGCTGAAACTTATAGTTTCAGCGTTTGATGGATCGATTTTTGTGACGACGTCATTTATAGGAGGATAAAACCATGGGCAAATTCGTTATCAATGACACAAAGAACGGTGTCAAGTTCAACCTCAAAGCCGGCAACGGTGAGATCATCGCACATTCCGAAGTATATTCTTCCCTCGGATCCTGCAAGAAGGGCATTGCCAGCGTTATCAAGAACGCTCCTATTGCTCCTGTTGAAGATCAGACAAAGGAAGGCTTCGAGAAGATCAGCAACCCGAAGTTCGAAGTATACACGGACAAGAAGGGTGAGTTCCGCTTCCGCTTAAGAGCAAGAAACGGTCAGAACATCGCAGCAAGCGAAGGCTACACCACCATGAAGGCATGCCAGAACGGTATCGAGTCTGTAAGAAAGAACGCAGCCGAAGGCAATATCGAAAGAGTAAAAGAATAATCATAAGACAAACAGTGATGGAACTGCCGGGATCTTTTCCGGCAGTTTTTGTTCAGTATGATATCCGCGGATCGCGGATGCATCGTTAATAGGCGATAGAAATGTACGAAGAACTCAAAAACATGATCGAAGAGTCAAACTCCATAGTATTCTTCGGAGGCGCAGGGGTATCCACGGAAAGCGGGATCCCCGATTTCAGATCGGAAAAAGGTCTTTACAATGCGAAGCAGGAATACGGCAGGAGTCCCGAGGAGATGCTCTCCATAGACTTCTTCGAAAGGGACCCGGTGACCTTTTTTGATTATTACAAGAAAAACCTCATAGCGACCTGGGCTAAGCCCAATGACGCTCACTTGGCCCTTGCAAAGCTCGAGGAAGAAGGAAAGCTAAAAGCCGTGATCACTCAAAACATTGACGGTCTTCACCAGCTTGCAGGAAGCAAAAAAGTATATGAGCTCCACGGTTCCGTTCACAGGAACCGCTGCAGGTGGTGCGGTAAAAAGTACGGCCTCGATTACGTGCTGGATGAAAACAACTGTAAGGATCCTGATGGAAAGATCGACGGTGTGCCCCGCTGCAGCTGCGGCGGCATAGTAAAGCCCGAGGTGGTCCTCTACGGCGAGATGCTCGACGAAGACTGCATACGCCATTCCGTAAACGCCATCTCCAATGCGGATATGCTCATCATAGGCGGTACGTCCCTTGCGGTATATCCTGCAGCCGGTTTCGTGAACTACTTCAGAGGGAAGCATCTTGTCGTCATAAACATGTCGGCAACGGCTATGGACAGAAATGCAGATCTCGTCATAAGAGATCCCATAGGGAAGGTCTTCAAAGAGACAGTATTATAATGCACACGAAAAAAGGAGCGCTTACTCCTGAAAAACGCTCCTTTATTGTAAAAATCATAAAGATCAAATGCTGCTGTTTTTAGCGTCGTCAAAGAGCTTTTGGACTTCTGCCGAAGGCTCTTTTGTTATGAGCGTGACGAGGACTGCTGCGATGATACTTACGATGGCTGCCGGGACTATCTCATATATGCCGGAGCCGGAAAGGAACATGGCCCAGAGTATGTCCGTAAGTCCTCCTGCGGCTATGCCCGCGGCGGCGCCTGCGAAGTTGAAGCGCTTCCAGAAGAGGGATATTACGATGACAGGTCCGAAGGCTGCTCCAAAGAGCCCCCATGCGTATTCGACTAAAGACATGATGGATCCGCTATTGGGACTTGAGGCTATCACGACGGCTACTATAGCGATTGCTATGACTATGAGCCTTCCTGCCCAGAGCATCTCTCTGTCGGATGCTTTCTTTCTGAATATGGGCTTATAGATATCGCTGGAGAATGCGGAGGATGCTGCCAGCAGCTGGGAGTCTGCGGAGCTCATTGCCGCAGCCAGTATGGCAGAGAGCAAAACGCCCGAAATGAGCGCCGGGAAGAGCTTTCTGACCATCAGGATAAAAATGATTGAAGAATCGCTCACATCGCCTAAAAAGAGCCTTGCAATGGCACCTGCGAGGACGCCGAAGCCAAGGATGAGAGTCGTCCAGCTTATGCCTATGACTCTTGACTTTTTAAGGTCCTTATCAGACCTTATGGACATGAATCTTATTATGATATGGGGCATTCCGAAATATCCTATCCCCCAGCCAAGACCCGAGATTATATCTCTCCAGTCGGCGGTGAAGAAGTTCCAGTATCCGTCCGGAAGCTGCTGGGCTGTAAATACTGCATTTCCATTTTTGACGGCAGCAAGGGCGAAAAGAGGAGCCAGCATCAAGGCACCCAGCATCAGCAGGCCCTGGAAGAAGTCCGTCCAGCAGACTGCAGAATATCCTCCCATGAAGGTGTAGCATACTATGATGGCTGCTGATATGTACATGGCAGTCTTTGCATCTATGCCCGTCACCGTGTTGAAGAGGGTGCCGCAGGCTTTCATGGAGGAAGCTGCATATACGGTATATGCTATGAGGAAAAGTATCGCGCACAGTATCCTTATGGTGCTGCTGCTTGCCAGGAATCTGTTTGTGAGATACTGGGGTATGGTTATGGAGTCGTCAGCGGTGATGGTGAAGCGGCGGAGCCTCGGCGCTTCTATTATCCAGCTAAGAGCATAGCCTATAAGAAGGCCTATGGCTATCCAGGTCTTGCCCATTCCAAGGGCATAGACAGATGCAGGCAGTCCCATAAGGGACCAGGCGCTCATATCGGATGCGCCTGCAGATAGAGCCGATACCCAAGGACCCATCTTTCTTCCGCCGAGGAAGTAATCTTTTTCTCCGGATCCTTTGGATCTGAAGAAGAATACGATGCCTACTCCCAGCATCATCGCCAGGTAGAGGATGAATATTATCATTTCGGTATTTGACATAGCTTTTGTTTCCCTTTCTCTTTTTGGATTTTCGATGATAATAGCAGAAAAGAAAGCAGAATGAAATACAGAATATATTTTGTACTATAAAGTAGACCGACACAGAATATTTAACGCTAAAACACTTGAAATTACAATATTTATGGATTAGACTATAGTATATACAATGATTTGGAAGGAAAAATAAACTTTGAAAAAATCAGACACAAAAGGCCGCATAGTCACTGCGGCGTGGCAGCTTTTCTACAAACAAGGCTATGAAAACACTACCATCGACGAGATAGTGGAGGCTTCAGGGACGTCCAAAGGTTCCTTTTATCACTACTTCGAAGGTAAAGACGCTCTGCCTGCATCTCTTTCCTATCTCTTCGACGAAAAGTACGAGGAGCTGGAGACGACCATGGATCCCGGCCTTTCTCCCATTGACAAGCTGGTCTTCATGAATCAGGAGCTCTTTCTTATGATAGAAAACACCGTCTCTGTGGATATATTGAGCAGGCTTCTTGCCAGCCAGCTGGTATCGAGCAGCGACAGGAGCCTCCTGGACGCGGGGAGGACCTATTACAAGCTTTTAAGGCGCATAACCATAGAGGGGCAGGAACAGGATCTTTTCAGGAAAGAGTTCACTACCAACGATATAACGAAGGCCTACGCCATGTTTGAAAGAGCTCTTATGTACGACTGGTGTTTGTCGAGCGGCAGCTATTCCCTGAGCCAGTATTCGGGGGAGCTTTTGCCTGCATTTTTAAAGACGTTTTGCTGAAAAAAGGAAATAAGGAGGATTTTTAGATGAAGATAACTTACAACGGACATGCGTGCTTCACGGTGGAATCGGAAGGATACAGCATAGTTCTCGACCCGTATAAGGGAGTAAGAGGTTACGAAGACGTTGCTCTTGAAGCAAACGAAGTTTTGTGTTCCCACGGTCATTTCGACCACGCCTATACGGACGGAGTGAAGCTAAAAGAAGGAAAAGAGTCTCCCTTTGAAGTTGAGATCATCGATACCTATCATGACGACAAAAAAGGTCTTTTAAGAGGAAAGAACCGCATAACGGTCTTGACTGCAGAAGGCAAGAGGGTCGCACACTTCGGAGATCTTGGGCATATGTTAAAAGAGGAACAGGCAGACAGATTAAAAGATCTCGACTGCATCATGATACCTGTCGGAGGATTCTTTACCATCAATGCGGAAAAGGCCGCCAAGATCGTAAGACAGCTTCAGCCTAAACACATCATACCCATGCACTACAAAGACGGAGATAAAGGCCTTGAAGTGGTCGGGACTGCAGATGATTTCATAAAGCTTCTTTCAGATGAAGAAAAAGAAAAACTGCTTCTCGTAAAGGGATACGGAGAAACAGTCGAAATTTGATCATTTATGATACTTTTCGTTATTGTTGATCTTGAAGGCGCGGTAGATCTGCTCGAGGAGTATGACTCTCATGAGCTGATGGGGGAAGGTGAAGGCTGAGAATGAAAGCCTAAAGTCGGCTGCTTTCCTTACGCTGTCGTCAAAGCCGTTGGACCCGCCTATAACGAAACATATATCGGATCTGCCCTCAAGGGCCAGGTCCGATATTTTCTTTGCGAAGTTTTCGGAACTCAAAGCCTTTCCGCCCACGTCAAGGGCGATGACGTAGGAGCCTTTCGGAACGCGAGCCAGTATATCCCTGCTTTCCTCTTCCTTTGAATCGGATCTGCTTTCGGGAAGCTCTGTTACGGAAAGCTTGCAAAACCGAGACAGCCTTTTTATATATTCCGCTGCAGCGTCCTGCCAATACTTTTCTTTAAGCTTTCCTATGCATACTATATCGATATTCATTGCGCTCTCCTGTCTTTGTAATGATAACATTAAGGGCGGCACTTTGTAAGGGGAAAAGAGAATTCCTTGAGGAGGTTTGGAAATATGAGCCTTTTGTGCTAAAATATGCAAAATACTCAAGTGAGGAAAAAGAGGTTTCGAAATGAAAGAGTTTTGGAGAGTAGTGAAATTCACCCTGTTTTCCATAAGCGCCGGTCTTATAGAGATAGGTTCTTTTACGCTGCTAAATGAGTTTACTAAGCTTCCCTACTGGGCGAGCTATCTGATAGCCCTTATCTTATCTGTCCTTTGGAATTTCACCCTGAACAGAAAATTCACCTTCAAATCAGCGGCCAACGTGCCCATTGCCATGCTGAAGGTTGCTGCATATTATGCGGTTTTCACTCCGCTTTCGACCATGCTTGAACACTTCCTTACGGGGCTTGGCTGGAACGAATATCTGGTCACAGCTATCAATATGGTGATCAATTTCGTGACGGAGTTCCTTTATCAGCGCTTCTTTGTGTTCAGGGACTCCATAGACACGAACGAACAGGCAAAAAAATGAAGATCAAAGATCTTGAAAAAGAAGATATAAGGAGCTGCTTCAAAGAAAGAGATAAAGACTCGAACAAAGGTGACTTCGGCTATATAGCCCTTGTTGGAGGTTCTCTTCCTTACAGCGGCGCCGTGCGCCTTGCTGCCATGGCAAACTGCGCAATGAGGGCCGGAGCCGGTGTGGTTTCGGTCGCGGTGCCAAAGTCCATTGCATATTTTGTAGCTGAGAACATACTGGAGTCCACGGTCTATCCATTGTCCGAAAAAGACGGATATATACGCTTTGAAGAAAATGAGTTCGAGGGGCTTCTCAAAAGATACCGGATCATAGCCATAGGTATGGGCATCGGCAATACGGAAGAAAGCTATAAATGTGTGGAATATCTTGTGGAGAACTACGAGGGCATACTTATCATTGACGCCGACGGGCTCAACGTCCTTTCAAGGATGGACAGGGAGACTGTGAGAAGCAGCAAAGCAAGGATAGTCCTGACTCCCCATATAAAGGAATTCGCAAGGCTCGCCCGCATGGACGCGGGAGACGTCAGCTGCGGTGATAAGGCAGAGCTCTCTTCGATGCTTGCAAAGGAGCTCGGCTGCATAGTGCTTCTCAAAGGTCCGGTGACTTACGTGTCCGACGGAGACACCGTCTATCTTTCTCAAAGCGGCTGCCCCGGTATGGCCACTGCAGGTTCCGGGGACGTGCTCTCGGGTATACTCTCTGCGGTCCTTGCCTGCAACGAGGACGATATTCTCTTTGCGACTGCGGCGGGTGCTTATTTAAACGGCCTTGCCGGCGAGATAGCCCAAAGGGAAAACGGCCAGATAAGCATGATAGCATCTGACACGGTGAGCGCAGTAAGGGACGCCGTGATGGAAATAACGAATTGAAGCATAAGAAAATGAAAAGCCCCTTCGCTTTTTTGCGAAAGGGCTTTTTGATACCGTTTTTCCTTATTTGAATTTGACTGCCGTTCCGTAGGCCATTACTTCGGCTGCGCTCTGCATGACGGAGGCGGAATTGTACCTGATGCACACTATTGCATCGGCCCCAAGGCTTTCGGCCTCTTCTACCATGCGCTTTGTGGCCAGGGCTCTTGCGTTGTTCATCATCTCGTTGTAGTTTGTGAGCTCTCCTCCAACGAGGGTCTTTAGCCCCGCTCCTATATCCCTTACGGCGTTGACCGTCTGTATGGTGCTGCCCTTTACGAGCCCAAGCATCTCCAATTCTTTTCCCGATATGGTTTCAGTAGTTACTAAGATCATCTTCTTCACCGCTCCTTATCTCTTCTATCCTGCTTTTTAGGGTCTTTATCATTCCTATTCCCAGTGCCATGAGGGGGATAACGAATAATATATTGGTCGAATTGAGCCCCGATACTCCTATCAGTATGACTGCGAGTACCAGCATGGTCAGCACGAAGACTGCCGTAATGACGACGGGGGCTATCATCTTTTTCCTGTGTTTATCGTCCATTTTTCATCCCTTTCCCATTAGCTGTAATTGTGCTGTTTCCATTATACCCCATTTTTTCGCAGTTGTTTAGATAAAAAAAGAGGGCAGCCTTTCGGCCGCCCTATGGATGCTTTTAGTTTTAGTATTTCGCCAGCCCTGCTTTTCTCAGGATCCTGCAGCCTATGTAGAGGAGACCCTGTCCGAGGACGTTTATCCCCTCTGCTACCCAGTTCATATATGCCTGGTCGAAGCCTTTTGATGAGAGGTATCCCATCATCATGCATAGGAAAAAGGCGATGACGAAGCATGTGAGAGCTCCGCCTTTTTTCATCTTGGATGCGACGTAGGAAAGGGATGCGTTGGATGCTCCGAGGCCTACCACCATGATGCCGACAAGGGCCATGGTGGGAAGGAAGCCGTTGAGCCTGTTCTTCTTTCTTCCCATGACGACCGTGGTGAGGGTTATGCCTGCGATGAGAAAGCCCACTGCCTGGTTGGAGAACATCTGGTCGGACATCCACTGGAAATCACCGACTCCCGCAACGTAGAGGAGCTTGTATAAAGCCTTGAGGCTGCAGGCTATGACTACCATGAGAGTGCCGACTCTGTAGAGGACGGACTGGACTTTGCTCATTCTGTGCTTTAGGCCTTTTGCGACTATGTTCGTAGCCAGGAAATAGAGTATGACCGGAACAAAGTCGGCTATGGCCATTGGTATGCTGAATTCTTTCATGATATTAGTCCCTGTATACTTTCATCGAATGATACTGCTTAGTGAAGGGGAAGAGGAGAGGCGTCGTATCGGAATACTTCTGATATTCCGGATCGAGTCCGTAGTTCTTTTCCTGTCTTAGCTCAAGCCTCTGCGCTGCGTTGTACATGATGTAAGTGATCATCACAAGGGCGATACCCGTGATTATCCACTGCTTGCCCTGAACTGCTCCTATGCCCGTGATAGTGACTCCCACCCAGAACATGATCTCGGAGAAGTAGTTGGGGCATCTTACGAATCTGTAAAGGCCCGTGTCGCAGAAGCGCTTGGGGTTGATCTTCTTTGCTGCGGATTTCTGGTTATCTGCAGTGGCTTCGCCGTAGATGGCGAGTATCATGACTGCTATGCCTATCCATCCGAATACGTTGTCTTCTGCTCTGTTGATGACTCTGTAGGAAAGGGATGAGGTCTGCGCTACGTAGAGGAGAGCGCAGTATGCCCACATGAAGAGGGCTACGGGTATTGGCAGTCTCTTTGTCGATCCCGTGGAATCAAGGACCTTTTTGTAATGGGCATTTGTGAGTTCTCTCTTAAGGGTATACCAGCCGAGGCGGTAACCGTAGATCATGAAGAGAAGGGACATCACGATGCTCACCGGTGTGAAGCTGTGCGCTGCGAATCCGAATACGAGATGGAAGATGCCTATGCACATTACAGCAAAGCCGTAACCTACGGACATGAACCAGACGAATTCCTTGAAACCTATGCAGCATCCGAGAGCTGCCGCTATGGTCACTGCCCACATGAAGAGGGGCCATACTTTTCCTATGAGGGAGGGGTCTAGTGTGAACATTACTTTTCACCTCCGAAATACTGCTTGATATATTCTGCAAAGGATGCTTCACCCGTTATATCTTTTCCTACGAGGTCGTGGGACAATGTCCACTGGGAGAAGAGGATGATGTCGTGTTTTCCTTCTTTTTTGATCTTCGGGAGGTTTGCGAGGAGTCCGAACATCCAGTAAGGAGAATCTTTGATTATGACCGGTTTTCCTGCGGCTCTGAAACACATCTTTGCCATCTCTTCGTAGGTGTAGGTCTCTTTGCCGCCCACTTCATAGAGCTTGTTGGTGTCGTTCATATGGTCGACTATGAAGTTTGCGAAATCCGGGCAGTCGATGACGTTTGCCTTGACCCCGTGATAGCCTTTGAGAAGCTGCATCTCGCCCTTGTCGACGTAGGGTTTGAATACCTTGGCTATATCGTAGAAATATCCTGTGGGACGGTAGATGACGTAGTCCATGCCGCCTTTTGTCAGTTCGTCTTCCACCATGGATTTTGCGTGGAGCATGGGGATCTTTTCAGCGCCGGGCTCCTTGCATGCGATGACGGAAACGTAATTGAATTTCTTTACTCCGGCAGCCTTCGCTTCGCTGTAGAGGTTCATATTGCCCTGATAGTCAATATCGTAGGCTGTAACGGTGGTCGATGCTCCCGTGAGTCCCATGGTGGTGATGACCACGTCTGCGTCCTCGCAAATACCCTTTAGGGTCTCGGGCTTGGTCGCATCGATCTTAGCGAATACGTACTTTCCTTCAAGGCCGTTGTTTTCTTTTTCCTTAAGGTCAGCAGCGACCACCTTGTGTCCGCGTTCTACCAGAGCTTTCAGGATCTCGAATCCCAGGTTTCCGAAAGCTCCTGCCAATAATACGTTCATTTGATAATACCTTCTTTCTATATACAGATCCTAAAAAATCCTTAACCGAATAAAACCTTGTCGAAGAAGTCCTGAGTCTTTTCCTTGCCCCAGTTCTTGAGGAAGTTGTCTGCGGCTGTTCCGCCGTGCTCGATGAGACCGTGGGAATAAGCCCTTGCCTTTTCGAGTTTTGCGGCGCGGTCGCAGGGAACGGCAGATCTGAGGAGTTCAAGATACGCATTAGAAAACGCTTCCGTGATGTCGTCCAGTTCCTTTGATTCCTTTGAACCCACCTTTTTCGCTATGGAAGAAGCGTATCTTATGCTGTCGTACCAGCGCTCTTCCTTTGGCATATCAGCAAGATGAGCATATTTTTCTCCTATTGCTTTGAAGGGGGGTTCATCGGGCCTTTGCTCGAGACAAGTATCGTACATCTCGACTATGAGCATGTTGTTTCCCATGGCTTTTATTATGTCTACGGAATAGAGGGGAGCGTCTACGTCAAAGGGGTTGATCATAAGGGTCGACATCTTCATAAGACCTGCCATGCCGCTTGCGTTCATAAGGGAAGCGCGGCCTATACCTTCCACTTCGTAGCCTGTCACCTCGAATTTCATACCTGATACCTTGAACGATCTGTATTCATTGTCTTCGAGTTCTTTGAAGGAGAATTCTTTTTTGAACTTTTCCAGTATGGGATCTAGCATTTTGCTTTATCTCCTTTTTCGATCTGTTTAGTGAGCTAAAATAATATACATTTATGGAATTATTATACCATCTTTGATATAATTAACAATAAATCGGGACCTAAAAATTATGATAGAATTAACTCAAAATATTAAAAACATATCTTAAAAGTATATGAGGAAAAAATGTACAGGATCATCAGCAAAAAAGTATTGAACCCTTCGGTCACGCAGATGGAGATAGAGGCTCCCCTGGTCGCAAAAAAGGCAAAACCGGGCCAGTTCATAATACTCCGCGTGGACGAAGACGGAGAGCGCATACCTCTTACCGTCGCAGGTACGGACAAAGAGAGAGGCTGCGTCAAGATCATCTTCCAGACTGTCGGCGCCACCACAGAGATATTGAGCCATAAAGAAGAAGACGAATACCTTCAGGATTTCGTAGGTCCTTTGGGCGTTCCCACGCGCACTGAAGGGATAAAGAAGGTCTGTATAGTCGGAGGAGGCGTAGGCTGCGCCATAGCCATGCCCGTAGCCCAGGAATTCTGCAAGCTCGGCGCAAAGGTCACATCCGTAATAGGATTCAGGAGCAAGGATATAGTCATACTCGAAGATGAGTTCAGGGAGTGCTCTGACGAGCTCATAGTCATGACTGACGACGGCAGTTACGGAAGACAGGGCAATGTGACCCTTCCTTTAAAAGAGCTCCTCGAAAAAGGAGAGCGCTTCGACGAGATGATCACCATAGGACCTCTGATCATGATGAAATTCGTCGTTGAGACTGCAAGGCCTTACGGCATCCCGGTCACCGTGTCCATGAACCCCATAATGATAGACGGCACAGGCATGTGCGGAGGCTGCAGGCTGACCCTTCAAAGGGACGGCAAAAAAATGACAGCTTTTGCCTGTGTGGACGGACCGGACTTTAACGGTTATGAAGTGGATTTCGACGAGGCTATGTCAAGGAACAGGATGTATGCCGATTTTGAGAAGCACGCTTATGAAAAAGCCTGCAATCTTTTCAAGAAGGAGGCTTGAGTCATGGCAGCAATGATACCAAACAAAAATCCCATGCCCTCACAGGATCCAAAAGTAAGGGCACATAATTTCAAAGAGGTGGCTCTTGGCTACAGCGAGGAAACGGCTGTAAACGAAGCCTCAAGATGCTTAAACTGCAAAAACAAACCCTGCGTGTCCGCATGTCCCGTGGGCATAGATATCCCGGCCTTCATAGCCAAAGTCAAAGAAAAAGACTTTGAGGAAGCTTACAGGATCATAGACAAGAGTTCTTCCCTTCCCGCAGTCTGCGGCAGGGTATGTCCTCAGGAAAAACAGTGCGAATCCAAGTGCACCATGGGCATCAAGCACGAGTCCGTTGGCATTGGAAGGATAGAAAGGTTCGTGGCGGACTACCATAACGAGCACTCAAAGGAAGCTCCAAAGGTTCCTGAAAAGAACGGCCACAGGGTGGCTGTTGTAGGTTCCGGTCCTTCCGGCCTCACCTGCGCAGGAGATCTGGCCAAGAAGGGCTACAGTGTCACTGTGTATGAAGCCCTCCATACGGCAGGAGGAGTCCTCGTATACGGTATACCCGAATTCAGACTTCCGAAATCTATAGTGGCAAAGGAAGTCGATACGCTGAAAGCTCTCGGCGTTGATATACAGACTAACGTGGTCATAGGAAAGACCCTCACGGTAGACGAGCTCTTCGAAATGGGCTATGAGGCAGTGTTCATAGGCTCCGGCGCAGGGCTTCCCAACTTTATGAACATACCCGGAGAGTCCCTGAAAGGTGTCTATTCAGCCAATGAGTTCCTCACGAGGTCTAACCTGATGAAGGCATACAGAGACGATCCCGAAACGCCCATCATGAAGGGCGGAAGGGTGGCCGTAGTAGGCGCAGGCAACGTGGCCATGGACTCTGCAAGGACGGCCTTAAGGCTCGGAGCAGAGAAAGTATATATAGTCTACAGAAGATCCATGGAGGAAGTCCCCGCAAGGAAAGAAGAAGTCGAGCACGCCATGGAAGAAGGCGTTGATTTCAGACTTCTCAACAATCCCGTAGAGATACTGGGATATGAAAACCCCGAAGACCCGAGGGATCCTAGGAACGGTTTCGTAAAAGGGATAAAATGCATAAGGATGGAGCTTGGAGAGCCCGACGCTTCCGGCAGAAGGAGCCCCGTGCCCGTTGAAGGTTCGGAATTTGTCCTCGACGTGGATACTGTGGTCATGTCCATAGGTAATTCCCCCAATCCTCTCATAAAGAATACGACGGAAGGGCTTGAGGTGAACAGAAAGGGCGGTATAATAGTCAATGAGGACGGCCTTACTTCAAGGCCCAAGGTCTATGCCGGAGGAGACGCCGTGACAGGGTCTGCCACAGTCATATCCGCCATGGGCGCCGGCAAGGTCGCCGCAAAAGCCATAGACGAATATCTGCGTGAGAAGCGATGAAACTTTATCTTTGCGCAAACGAATATACGGAAGAACAGAGAAATGAAGCTGCTCTTGTGAGAGACGCTTTGAGCGCCAGGGGTTTTGTATTTGCCGGAGATGCTTCGGAATGTGACCTGGTCATATCTTTAGGAGGAGACGGGGCCATGCTCAAGGCCGCAAAGACCGCTTTGGCGGCAGATAAGCCTCTCATGGGCATCAATTCCGGAAGGCTTGGCTATCTTTGCGCCATGAAGGTCCAGGACATGGACCGTTTTGAAGAGGTCCTCTCAAAGGCGAGGATAAGCGGCAGGCTCGTACTCGAGACGGAAGCGGGAGGCAAAAAGGTATATGCCGTCAACGATCTTATTTTCGGAAAGCAGTTCTTCGGACAGACAGTAGAGATAGAGGTGAGTTCCGGGTCAAAGAAGCTCATGGATCTCATAGGAGACGGACTCATAGTCGCCACTCCCACCGGATCTACGGCCTACAGCAGGCATGCGGGAGGGCCCGTCATAATGGAGGACGTTGACGCCGTATGTCTCACACCCATATGTGCTGACGCAAAGGCTCTCGTGGCAGGAGCTTCCGGAGATATTGAGGTGTTCCTAAAGAGGGGAGACTGCGACGTATACGTAGACGGAGAGAAGCTGGCATACGAAGGAAAAAGGCTCAGTATACGAAGATCTGAAAAGATACTGAAACTGCTGATGCCCGGCGAATAATAAGGAAATGAGATGCCCTTTCGGAAGAGAAAGGGCATTTTCTTGGGTTTTTGTGAAAATACGTCAGGCTCATTTTGTGACCGTGGGAAATATATTTGGTATAATAAACAAAGGTGCAGGAAAAGCGCCTTAAAGGAGTATATATGCGTTTTTTGAGAGTCTTCTTCGGAAGGATAGTCCTTATACTTTTATCCATATTCATCGAGGTGATGATAGTTCTTTCCATCTTCAGATGGGCGAGGCCTTATGCAGGGTACATAGAAGCCTTCATC
>CAZTHD010000006.1:0-17318 GCA_964613315.1 uncultured Oscillospiraceae bacterium
CTTCATCAGGGTCGTAGGAGCTGTATTCGTGCTGAACATCATAAGAAACAGCAGGAGCGTCTCGTCTGACCTCATATGGATACTTCTCATAAACCTCGTTCCCATACCGGGGACTATCATGTACATGCTCATGAGAGGCAGATATCTGGCTGACAGGACTTACAGGGCCCTCAATGACGAAGCAGAAAAAGCGAAAAGATATTACAGCCAGAGCGACGTTGTTCTGGACGAGATGAAGTGGTTCAATCCGAGCCATTCGGGACAGTTCCAATATCTCTCCGGTACCCAGGGCTTTCCCTTTTACCGCAATGACGTACTTAAGTACTATCCCATGGGAGACCTGGGCTACCCCCGCATGCTTGAAGAGCTTGAAAAGGCGAAGGAATTCATCTTTCTTGAATTTTTCATCATAGGCGAAGGCGTAATGTGGGAGAATATACTCTCCATCCTGGAGAGAAAAGCTTCCGAAGGAGTGGACGTCAGAGTCATTTACGACGACGTGGGATCCTTCTTTACTCTGCCCGGGACCTATGATAAGGAGCTCGAGGCAAGAGGCATCAGGTGCATAAGCTTCAACCGCGTCCATCCCGTTCTCAATTCCATTATGAACAGAAGGGATCACAGGAAGATAATGATCATAGACGGGGTCACCGCCTTTACGGGAGGTATCAACCTGGCTGACGAATATATAAACGTCAAGGAAAGATTCGGCAAGTGGAAGGACAACGTGGCAGAGATCAAAGGCGAAGCCGTATGGTCGATGACCGTAATGTTTCTCACCCACTGGAACAGCTTCAGGGCGGAAGACGAAGACTACTACCGCTTCAGGAAAAACAGCGGGACCCCTTCCGTTTCTGACGGATACGTCTGCGCCTACTGCGATTCGCCTCTTGACGATGAAAGAGTATCCCAGGACGTGTGCCAGGGCATATTGGGGCAGGCTGTAAAGTATTGCTATTTCTTCACGCCTTACCTCATAGTCGACAACGAGCTTCAGAACGCTTTGGAGTTTGCGGCTCAAAGGGGTGTCGACGTTCGCATCATAACGCCGGGCATACCCGACAAGAGGATAGTCTGGTATATAACAAGGTCCTATTACAAGCCCCTTCTTGAAAAAGGCGTCAAGATCTACGAGTACAGCCCGGGATTCCTCCACTCCAAGGTGACTCTTTGCGACGATAAGATAGCTACCGTGGGAACCGTGAACCTCGATTACAGGAGCATGTACTTCCAGTTCGAAAACAGCCTCTACCTTTACGGCTGCAACGCCGTAAAGGACGTAAAGGATGATTTCTCCGAGACTCTGTCATTTTGCAGGGAGGTCACTTTGGACGACTGTGACTGGGGAATATTCAAGGATTTCCTTCTCTCCTGCCTTAGGGTTTTCGCTCCTCTTCTCTAAAAGGGTATTTTAGAAAGAATTCACGATATACATATAGGATTCAGGCGGGTTTAATGATAAAATATAATGTCTGAATATGCGTAAAATGGAAAAGAATAAATTAAAAAAAGAAAATATAGAAGTGCTCCATGAGGACAAGTATCTGAATCTTTATCTCATGAAGTACGATACCAATCCCCACTACCTGGTCGCCAGCAGAAGGAAAAAGGACGATATGGTCGCCCTCATGCCGGATGAAGAGTACAAGGACGTCATGGCCGATGCGGTCACCATCGTCCTGGTGGTCAGGACTCCCGGCGATGAACCGAGGGTCTACTTCGAAAGGGAATTCAGATATCCCGTCGGCCGCTTTCTCTTCGGACCTCCCGCAGGACTCATAGATCCTACAGACGGAGACGACGGTGAAGATCCCAGGATAGCTGCAGCAAAGAGGGAGATCTGGGAAGAAACCGGCATAGTCGTAAAGGACAGCGATACCATCTACGTGGCGAATCCGCTGGTCTACAGTTCTCCGGGCATGAGCGACGAGAGCAACGCCATGATCTGCGCCATAGTGGATCTTCCGGACCTTTCATCTCTTTCCAGTGAAAATGGTGAGGGTACGGAGATATTCGGAGATTACTGTCTCCTTACAAAAGCGCAGGCAAAGCAACTCATAGACAGCGGCAGAGACGACACAGGTCTTTATTACACCATATATACCTGGGCAGTGCTTATGTATTTTATATACGAGACCTGAGGGGTATCAGGTATAAGGGAAAACTGTTAAAAACAGAAAGGGATCTACATGAAATCTAAAAAGAAAACGAGCGGCGGGATAATAGCAGGCAGAGTGGTGCTGGTCTTTCTGACCACCCTCATCGCCATAGTTCTTGCCCTCACCATCATCATCGCGACCATAGTCAAAGGACCTTCGATCGCTGCAAGGGACACCTTCGTCACCACGGTGCTGGAGTCCGGAAACCTGAAGTTCCTTGCGCATATCTTCCTGAATAACGATCAGATAAACGAGATCATATCAAAGACTTCCATGGAACAGATGGATACGGAGATCGACCAGGGACTGATCAATACCGACGGAGAGGTTGAAGGAAACTTCGATGAGAACGGCATCGAGGTGGTGACCATCAACGGAAGCAACTTTTTTGCCACCATGCTCATAGTGAAGGATCCGTCAAAAGTACACGTCGGAACCACTTACAACATGAACGGCGGCTGGACCGAGTACGGTGAGAACATAGACGCCCTCGTGAGAGGAAACGGCGCCATAGCGGGAGTCAACGGCGGTATCTATGCCGCAGATCTCAACAGAGGCGGATCTCCTTACGGCGTATGTGTTTCCAACGGTGTTATAGAATACAACGATCCTTCCGGTTATCCATATTACGGCATGTATATGATAGGCCTCGATAACAAGAACATCCTGAGGATCGTAAATATAGAAGGCTGGTCCGGCGATCAGTTCTCAGACTTCGTATACAGCGAAGGCATAAGAGATGCAGTCGCTTTCCAGGATGAAGCCAGCGACTCCAACAACCACTTCGTTCCCCTTGTCATCAACGGAGAGGCAAGGACCTTAAACGGAGCAGGCTCGGGAGCCAACCCCCGTACTGTCATAGGACAAAGGGAAGACGGAGCCATAATGCTTCTTGTGACCGACGGAAGAGGTAAGGCAGGTCACCTCGGAGCAACGGCCTCAGATCTTATCAGCATCATGCTCAAGTATGGAGCAGTCAATGCTGCCAACCTCGACGGAGGCAGCTCCTCATGCATGTATTACGACGGAGATATGCTAATGGACAGCGTCACCCTCTGGGCTACGAACAAGTCCTGGAACCTCCCGACAGGTTTCGTAGTAATGAAGTAAAGGAGGGACAAAGATAATGGCAAAGAAGAGAAAGAAAAAGAATCTTTTCGGAAAATTCTATTTCGCATACCTTTTCGTTATACTGGCAGCTTTGGTGCTCCTTTTCTTCCACGTTAGAAGCGTCATGGTTGACTACGAAAAGAGCCAGCCTGACAACTATGTCATCGCGCTCCTCAAACATGCGGGCAAGGGAGACAAAGCCCTTGGAGATTATCTTCAGGAGAACTGCTTTGCTCAGGACGAATACGGAGATCCAAAAACGAGAAGCAACGAGTTCTACAATACGGATGCTCACGCCAAGCTCACCGCAGCAAAGAACCTCAGCTATTCCGAGGGCGACGTTTTCGTATATGACGTGAATGCCGATGATAAACCCTTCATCACCGTGGCAATAGAAAAGAGCGGCGAAAAGAGGATGCTTGGCATCTTCAACGTTTCCTCATACAAACTGAAATACGCTTTCGTAAGGAACCCCGAGACTAAGAAACCGAGCTTCAAACTTTCCGATGAAGGGACAGTTTCCTTCAGCGTAGTGCTGCCTAAGGATTTCACTCTGCAGTTCAACGGAGCCGACGTTGATATATCGGGAGCATCTGAAAGTCCCATAGAGGATTTCTCATACATAAGCGATTACGATCAGGTCCCCACGGGAGCGAAGATGGATTTCACTCTCCATTACGATCCTATCATCAAGGTCATGAACAACGTGGGTGAGGAAGTCAAGCTCAATCTCGATATCACTCCCGAAGGCAATATATATTATGCCGCAGCCGATTACGGCACGGACAGCGCCCAGGAAGCCGAAGTCAAGAAGGTCGGAGATTTCCTGTCCATGTACAAGCTCTGGGCAAGATTCATGACCGACGACGTAGGCGGATATTATCACGGCTATTACGAAGTCAAGGAAGGCTGCAAGATCATGCCGGGATCCAAGCTCGAAGATCAGGCGTGGCAGTGGGCTACATCCATCGATATAACCTTCGTCAGCGACCACTGGAGCATAGAATTCGAGAACGAGAACGTAGACAACTACATTCTTTACAACGATGATTTCTGCTCTGCAGACGTCAGATTCGACGAGATAGTCAACGTATCCGGCGTGGGCCCCACGACGGTGAAATACAATAACAGAATGTTCTTCATCCGCGAGGACGGAGAATGGTATTGGGTAGGTCAGCTGGACCTTACGGGCAGATAATATTTTGGCCGGGAGTTCTTCAAAAGGAACTCCCGGTTTTAACGGTTTTTTCAAGAGGTCGATCCTATGTATCCTGAAGACAGACAGCCAGAAGAGGCTCTTCTTTATCTCTTCAACGAAGGCAAATACTTTAACGCTGCGGACATTTTCGGCGCCCATCTTTCAGAAAGCGGCGGGCAGGCAGGAGTCCGCTTCACCGTATGGGCTCCGAGAGCGAAAAGCGTCCACGTCTACGGTGATTTCAACGGGTGGAACGACTGGAACAGGGAACTCAGTCCCATGGGAAGCACGGGAGTGTGGTCTTTGTTCGTACCCGGCGCAAAGCAGGGGGACAAATATAAATACATCATAGAAACGGCTGCAGGAGACAAGCTCTTCAAGGCCGACCCCTTCGCATTCTGGTCCGAGCTTCGTCCTGCCACGGCATCGGTGGTGTGGGATATGGGCTTCGAGTGGTCAGACCAAAGGTGGATAAACAAAAGGGAGAAAAACAACCACTTCAAGGAACCCAAGAACATATACGAGGTCCATGCAGGTTCCTGGAAGAAAAACGGAGATTCCTTCTACAATTACAGGCAGCTTGCCGACGAGCTCATTCCTTACGTAAAGGATATGGGATATACCCATATAGAGCTCCTTCCCTTGATGGAGCATCCCTTTGACGGTTCCTGGGGATATCAGATCACGGGCTTTTACAGCGCCACCTCAAGGTACGGCACGCCTCAGGACCTCAAATACCTCATAAACAAAGCCCATAAGGCCGGAATAGGCGTCATTTTCGACTGGGTCCCCGGGCACTTCTGCAAGGATGCCCACGGACTGTATATGTTCAACGGGGAGTTCCTTTACGAAAAGGAGGAGCATCCCAACTGGGGGACTATGAAATTCGACTACGGCAGGAACGAGGTCAGATCCTTCCTCCTGTCCAACGCCATGTTCTGGATCAAGGAATACCACGCCGACGGCATAAGGATAGACGGAGTTTCATCCATGCTCTATCTCAATTTCGGAGTGGACGATCCGGGCAAAAAGAAATTCAATAAATACGGAGACGAAAGAGATCTCGACGCCATGTCTTTCTGTCAGGCTCTTTCCGTGATGGTAGGAGAAAACTGCCCCGGAGTCTTCACCGTAGCTGAAGAGAGCACGGCCTGGCCCCTTGTCACTTATCCGCCGGAAGACGGAGGACTGGGTTTCCATTACAAATGGGATATGGGCTGGATGAACGACACCTTAAGGTACGTGAGCACCGATACCCTCTACAGAAAATATGAGCACAATCTCATCACCTTTTCAATGATGTACACCTTCAACGAGAATTTCATCCTCGCTCTCTCCCACGACGAGGTGGTGCACGGAAAAGCAAGCCTCATAGGCAAGATGCCGGGAGATTATTACAACAAATTTGCGGGGCTCAGAGTTCTGGCTCTTTACCAGATCGCCCATCCCGGAGCAAAGCTCAATTTCATGGGCTATGAGTTCGGGCAGTTCATAGAGTGGAGGGAGTACGAAGGACTCGAGTGGTTCCTTCCCGAGCAGTACGACGCCCACCGCAAACACCTTCAGTATATAAAGGCTCTCAACAACTTCTACCTGAAGGAAAAAGCCCTTTATTCAAACGATAAGAACTGGAAGGGATTCCAGTGGATAGACGCGGACAACGCTGAACAGTCCGTATACATCTTCGCGAGGACCTGCGGCAGCGGTCAGCACAAGGATGTTGTGGTCCTCAACTTCGGTACGGGATACTACGAGGATTACAGAGTCGGAGTTCCGAAAGCCGGAAACTACGTGGAAAGCTTCAGCTCCGACAGGCTGGAATACGGAGGCGGCGGAGCCGTCAATGAGGGAGTGCTGAAAGCAGATCCCGTTCCCTGCCACGGACAGGAACAGTCAGTGCGCATAAAGCTCGCCCCGCTTTCCGGAGTGGTGCTCAGCTATACGAAATGATTTAGGTAATAATAGAAATTCAAATATATAGAGAAAGGTTTTTATGAGAGAATTCAACAAAGAATTATTCAAAGAAAGAATTGCGGGCATACTGCTCCTTGACGCGGACAAGAAACCGGAGGAGTGCAATGCCCAGGAGGCCATGGACGCCCTGACCAAATACGTAGTAGGGATAGCCTCTTCGGCCAAGATCCAGACGACAAAAAGGCACATAGACGACAGATCTAAAAAAGTGTATTACTTCTCTATGGAGTTCCTTATCGGACCCCTTCTTGAGAACTATCTGGTAAACTTAGGTATACTTGAAGACGTGAGGGAAGCCCTTTCCGAGATGGGCATATGTCTTGACGATCTTCTGGCCCTTGATATCGATCCGGGGCTTGGCAACGGAGGTCTCGGAAGGCTCGCATCCTGCTTCCTCGATTCCATGGCATCCCTTGGTATAGGCGGAGTCGGAATGGGGCTTCGCTATGAGTTCGGTCTTTTCAGACAGAAGATAGAGAGCGGATACCAGATAGAAGAGCCGGACGCATGGCTCAAGAACGGTTACCCCTGGGAGAGCGCAGTCACCAGCGACGCCATCGAAGTCAAGTTCGGAGGAGTCATAGACAGATATTTCGAAAATGGAAAACTGCGTTTCAATCACAGGGATTATGAAAGCATACTCGCCGTTCCTTATCTCGTGCCTATACTCGGCTACGGCGGGGAAGAGTGCAATGCTCTCCACCTGTACAGATCCATGCCCGTGACAACGGAACTTGATCTTGAGGCTTTCAACCGCGGCGATTACGCTGCAGCCATGAAAAAGCAGAGCGAGGCCGTAGCTCTTACTTCTATACTTTATCCAAACGACAACACGGATGCAGGAAAGATCTTAAGGCTCAAACAGGAGTACTTCCTCGTTTGCGCCGGCGTTGAGTCCATACTCAGGACCTACAAGAAGCGCTTTGTCGGTGAGGAATGGAAAAACTTCCCCGACCACGTTGCCATACAGACCAACGATACTCATCCTGCACTCGTCATACCCGAGCTCATGAGAAGGCTCATGGACGACGAGGGACTTGAATGGGACGACGCGTGGGATATCACTACGAGGACTGTCGGTTTCACCAACCATACAGTGCTCCCGGAGGCTCTTGAAAAATGGCCCCAGGGCCTCGTTCAGAAGCTTCTCCCCCGTATCTACATGATCATCGAAGAGATAGATAACCGCTGGAGATCGGCCATCCCTCAGGGTCCCAATTACAGGGATATACAGAGATGGACCGCGGTGCTCTGGGGCGGAGAAGCCAAGATGGCAAACCTGTCCATCATAGGAAGCCACAGCGTAAACGGCGTGTCCGAGATACACAGCGAGATACTCAAGCACGACGTTTTCAGAGAGTTCTACGACCTTCAGCCCTGGAAGTTCGGGAACAAGACTAACGGGGTGTCGCCCAGAAGATTCCTCATGCAGGCAAACCCGAAACTTTCGTCTCTCATCACCGAGTACATAGGCGATGGATGGAAGACAGATCTCGACGAGCTTGAAAAGCTCAAAGCTTTCTCAGAGGACGAGGCATTCCTCGATAAGCTTTATGATGCAAAAAAGGCAAACAAGGAAAGGCTTGCGGCGTACATAGCTGAAAAGCAGGAGATCGCCGTGGATACCGATTCAGTATTCGACGTCCACGTGAAGCGGATACACGCCTACAAGAGGCAGCTCCTTACGGCTCTTAAGATCCTGAACCTGTATAACCGCATCAAGACCAATCCCAACTATGATATGCCGAATGTGACCTTCATAGTCGGAGGAAAGGCTGCTCCCGGATACGACCTTGCAAAGGAGATCATAAAGTTCATATGCTCGATCGCGGATAAGGTCAATTCCGACCCCATCGTATCGAAGAAGATGAAGGTCATATTCGTCGAGAATTTCTCCCTTTCCAACGCCCAGTTCATCTATCCTGCGTCCGACATATCTGAGCAGATCTCGACGGCAGGCAAGGAAGCTTCCGGTACGGGCAATATGAAGTTCATGATGAACGGCGCCATCACATTGGGCACCATGGACGGAGCTAACATAGAGATCTTCGAGCGCTGCGGCTACGAAAACGCCAAGATCTTCGGCATGAACGCCGAAGAGGTCTCAGCCCTTGCAAGAGGCGGCGAATACAATGCTTTGAACGAGGCCAATTCAGATCCCGAGCTCAAGCTCATGCTCACCCAGCTTGTGGACGGCACCTTCGAGGACTGTGGACAGAATTTTTGGATGATATACGATTACTTCGTCAACGGCAACGATCAGTACTTTGTACTCAGGGATTTCCCGTCATATTTCAAAGCATGGGAAGAACTGATGCAAAGTTACAAAGATAAAAAGCACTGGCAGCAGATGGCCCTTGCTAACATTGCAAACAGCGGCTTCTTCTCCAGCGACAGAACCATCAAAGAATATGCAAAGGAGGTCTGGGGACTCTGATGGAAAGAAAAAAGTGTATAGCGATGCTCCTTGCCGGCGGACAGGGAAGCAGACTGGGACTTCTGACCAGAAAGAACGCAAAACCTGCAGTATCCTTCGGAGGGAAATACCGTATCATCGATTCATCCCTTTCGAACTGCGCCAATTCCGATATCGATACGGTGGGCGTGCTTGTGCAATACAGGCCCCTGATACTCAACGAGTATCTGGGAACGGGAGAAGCGTGGGATCTTGACGTACAGAACGGAGGCGTACACGTTCTTCCTCCCTATGCCACGCAGACAGGAGGTTCGTGGTACGAAGGTACGGCTGATGCCATATATCACAATTTGGATTTCATCGATGCCTACGATCCTGAATACGTGGTCATACTTTCGGGAGATCATCTCTATACCATGGACTACAGCAAGATGCTCGACGAGCATATCGCAAACAGAGCAGACCTTACGATCTCGGTCATGGAAGTGCCCTGGGAAGAAGCCAGCCGCTTCGGCATCATGTCCGTAGACGATGAGGGAAGAGTCACCAAATTTGCAGAAAAACCCAAGGAGCCGGAAAGCAACCTGGCTTCCATGGGCATATATATCTTCTCGACGGATGTCCTGAGGAAGTCTCTCCTCGAAGACCACGACGATGAAACTTCCGAAAAGGACTTCGGAAAGAACATAATACCCAAGCTCTTAGCTGACGGGAAGAGGGTCTTCTCCTACAGGTTCTCAGGGTACTGGAGAGATATCGGTACCATACAGAGCTACTATGAGGCTAATATGGACCTTCTGGCAGAGGATCCGGAGTTCAACATCTTTGACGAAAAGATCAAGGTCTACTCGAACTCCAATATCTATCCACCTCAGTACGTCAGCGCTACGGGAAGCGTCAAGAACAGCCTCATCTGCAACGGCTGCGGCATCGAGGGCACTGTGGTCCACTCCATCGTAGGTTTCGGCGTCATCATCGAAGAGGGCGCAGTGGTCGAGGACTCGGTGATACTTCCCGGCGTTCACGTCGGAAAGGGAGCCCGTCTTAAAAAAGTCATAGTCGACGAGAACTACAGCGTAGCAGCCGGAAGCGAGTACGCAAGCGATGAAGGCGAAATAAAGGTCATAGGATAGGAGGGTAAAGAAATGAAAGGTGTTTTAGGAATCATTTCCGCAAATTACGACAGCGACGCTCTCGGTCATCTTACTGACAGCCGTCCTGTAGCATGTCTTCCCGTAGGAGGCAGATACAGACTTCTCGATTTCGCTCTTACGAACCTGGTAAACAGCGATATAACGACGGTGGGACTCATCACTCCCTTCTACTACAGATCCATAATGGACCACGTGGGCAACGGACAGGCCTGGGGACTCAACAAGAGAAGAGGCGGACTCTTCGTCATGCCGGGGACCGTATACGGCGAAAGGGAAAACCAGTACCGTTTCGTGCTCAAGGACATAATCAGGAACAGAAGGCTCATCGACAGGAGCAGCGCCAGCTACGTTCTCCTCTGCGACGCATCTAAGGTCATGAGAGTGAACTATGACGCATTCTGCCGCGAGCATGCAGCAAGCAAGAACAAGGCTACCTTCCTCTATGCGAAGGAAGACCATAAGTTCCTCGACTGCCTGGTGATGGATATAGATTATCTCATCGAACTCTTGGAAGCATACAAGAACAGCGACTCCATGGATCTTACGGAGATACTCAAAGCCGAGTCCAAGACCGTTCCCATGGGAGAATATGAATACGACGGTTACGTGGGTATAGTCGAAAACCTCCGCGATTACGTAAGGGTCAATATGGACCTTCTGAATACCGATCTGGGAAAGAAGCTCCTTCCCGGACTCATGACCAAGGTCCAGGATGCACCCCCGGCTCTTTACAGAGAAAACTCAGACGTCAGCAACTCGGTAGTCGCATCGGGCTGCATAATCAAGGGTAAGCTAGAGCATTCCATAGTAGCCAGAAACGTCATCATCGAAGAAGGCGCAGTGGTCAAGAATTCCATCATCATGCAAAGAGGCAGGATAGGAAAGAACGCCCATATCGAGAATGCGGTCATAGACAAGTACGTCGTCATCAGCGACGACGTCATCATAAAAGGAAGCGAAGCGCTGCCTTTCGTTGTGGAGAAGAACTCCAAGCTTTAGTGCACTTTTGAGCAGGCGCATTCTTTGCGCCTGCTTTTTAATAACTTTATCGAATCGAAGGAACATAATATGAAAAAGCTAAACATACTCTTTGCAGCATCGGAATGCACTCCCTTTATAAAGACGGGAGGACTGGCGGACGTGGCCGGATCTCTTCCCTCTTACGTCAACACGGCGAATTACGAGATGAGGATAGTCATGCCCAAATACTCGGCTCTTCCAAAGAAGTACGTCGACAAAATGGAGTACATGTGCAATTTCTACGTGCCTCTTGGATGGAGGAATCAGTACTGCGGTCTTTTCAAACTCAAGATAGGGAAGGTGACTTACTATTTCCTCGACAACGAGTACTACTTCCACAGAGGCCAGCTCTACGGTGAATTCGATGACGGCGAGCGTTTCGCCTTCTTTGCAAAGGCCATATGCGAGGCTATACTCCATATGGATTTCGAACCGGACATACTCCACTGCAACGACTGGCATACTGCCCTTGCTCCAGTGTTCCTAAGAGAATTCTACAGGGAGCCCGAAAAGACGAGGGATATAAAGACCATATTCACCATACACAATATCAAGTTCCAGGGCATGTTCTCTTCAGTGCTCCTAAGCGACGTTCTGGGCCTTTGGGGGACCCCCGCGGCCTGGCAGCTCTTGTCGGACGACCACACAGTCAACTACATGCTGGGAGCCCTTGCCTATTCCGACCGCATCACGACCGTGAGCCCGGGCTATGCCGAGGAGATATGCAGCTGGTACTACGGAGAAGGTCTTGATTTCATATTAAGAAAGAGAAAAGACATACTTTCCGGAATACTAAACGGTATCGATACCAAGTTCTACGATCCCGCAAAGGATGATGCTCTCGTCTGCAACTACGATCTCGAGAGCCTTGACAAAAAGAAAGAAAACAAGCTGGCCCTTCAGAAGGAGACAGGCCTTACAGTGAGCGAGGAAGTTCCCATGTTCTCCCTCATCTCCCGCCTTACGGAGCAAAAGGGCCTCGACCTTGTCACATATATACTTCCCCACGTCTGCGAAAGGAACATGCAGCTGGTGATCCTTGGCATAGGAGATGCAAAGTATGAGGAAGCTTTCAGATATTATGCGGACAGGCATCCTGACAAGATAGCCTTCCTTCCTAAATTCGACGAAGCACTGTCCCACAGGATCTATGCGGCCTCCGACGCATTACTCATGCCGTCGCGCTTTGAGCCCTGCGGCCTTTCCCAGATGATGTCCATGAGGTATGCGACCCTTCCCATAGTAAGGGAAACGGGAGGCCTTAAAGACAGCGTGACGCCTTATAACAAGTTCACGGGAGAAGGCACGGGATTCTCCTTTGCCAACTTCAACGCCCACGAGCTCCTCGGGGCGGTCGACGAAGCGCTGACCCTTTGGTTCAACGATAAGGATGCCTGGAGACATCTCATGGAGAACGCAGCCTCCGCTGACTTCTCCTGGAAGGCTTCGGCAAAAGAATATAGAGAACTCTACAGGAATCTGGTATAGAAAATGGATTTTTATTTCAATTCACAAGACGAGCGATACAAGAAGCCCTTCGGTGCATTAAAGCCGGGAGATGAAGCAGACTTTTGCATAGCCGCAGCACCGGAATGCAGCGGGGCGAGTTTAAAAGCCTACAGCCTCAAGGGCTACGATATGACCATCCCCATGGAGGCGGCGAAGGACGGGTATTACAGGGCATCTTTAAAGATGCCGGATGGACCCTGCCTTGTTTACTACTATTTCATCCTATACCTTGAGGACGGCAGCACCTACTATTACGGAAGTATGGAAGACGGTCTCGGTGGAGAGGGAAGGGTCTACGTAGAAGATCCCGTTCCTTATCAGATAACGGTATATGAGGAAAGCTGCGTGCCCGAATGGTACAAAAATGCCGTCGTATATCAGATATTCCCCGACAGGTTCGCAAATGAAAAGTATGAAAAGGACGGCTATCCTGATGACTGGTACGAAGCACCCGTCTATGAGACGGGAGAAGACGGCAGCATCATATGGAAGTTCTACGGAGGCACCCTTAAAGGCGTTGAAGAAAAGCTTCCCTATCTTAAGTCTCTTGGCATAAGCTGCATATATTTCAATCCCATATTCAAGGCGAGGACCAATCACCGCTACGACACCTTCGACTATTTCGTCATAGATGAGCGCTTCGGAACAGATGAAGACTTTGACAGCTTCATAGCCTCTGCAAGGAGATTCGGCATTAGGGTCATACTTGACGGCGTATTCAACCACAGCGGCAGGGATGCAAGGTACGTGACGGAGCACCCTGACTGGTACTCGGGAGAGTATTGGTGGGGAGTAAAGGATCTGCCTGAATTCGACGATCAAAACCGCGAGTACCGCGATTTCATATGCGGTGAAAACGGCGTCGTAAGATACTGGATAAGAAGAGGCATCTCCGGATGGAGACTCGACGTTGTGGACGAGCTTCCCGACGATTTCGTAAGAGAGATAAGAGCGGCCGCAAAGGCCGAAGATCCCGAAGCCGTCATCATAGGCGAAGTCTGGGAGGATGCTTCCAACAAGTTCAGCCACGATGAGCACAGGGAATACTTCTTTGGTTCTGAGCTGGACGGAGTCATGAACTATCCCTTCAGGGAACTGTTCCTCGACTTTGCCATGTTCAAATGCTCAGCAAAGGATGCCATGAGAAGGCTCATGAGCATGGTTGAGAATTATCCTTCCGAAAACCTCAGAGCATCTTTTTGTCTCATAGACAGCCATGACAGAGAAAGGGCCCTTACCCTCCTTGGCGGGCAGGAACATTCCTGGTACGCTTTGAGAAGGCTCAAATACGGCCTGGCTCTTCAATATGCCGCTCCCGGAGTCCCCTGCATATATTACGGGGATGAAGCACATATGTACGGAGGAAAGGATCCTGAGAACAGAGGCGCTTTCCCCTGGGGAAGAGAAAATTCCGAGCTTACGGACTGGTACAGGCTCCTGGGGCAGATATATAAAGACCATCCGGTGATGGCCGATGGAAAAATGACTCCATTAGATTTCGGCGATGAGATAATGGCCTTCCTCCTCGAGGGCGAAGAGAAGATGCTGGTCCTCATAAACAGGAACGACAACGCCATTGATTTCGAATACGATTTCGGAGGGAATTACGCTCTCGAGCTCACAGACTCAAAGGAGCTTGAGTGCGTTGAAGGCAAAGTCAAAAGTTCCATAGAGGGCCTCTCTGTAAACTACATACTCCTTATGGATGAAAAACCGGCGGCACTCGAGCTTGAAAGAGGCGCCGGCATACTCTGCCATATAACTTCCATTCCGGGCGGAAGGCTCGGACAGGGAGCAAAAGATTTCGTGGACTTTATCGCATCGGCAGGTTTCAAATACTGGCAGATGCTCCCCATAAACCCCGTGGGCATGGGCGATTCTCCGTATATGTCACCGGACGTCTTTAGTATAGATGAAAAGCTCGGCACCTTCGAAGAGCTTGCCGAGCTCAAAAGATATGCAAACAGCAAGGGCGTAAAACTCGTTGGCGACCTGCCCATTTACGTGGCTCCCGGCGGAGAAGACGTAAAAAGAGATCCTCTGGCCTTCCAGAGCGGAAGGCATGCCGGCTGTCCTCCCGACTATTTCAGCCCTGACGGTCAGGACTGGGGCAATCCCCTCTACGACTGGGATTACATAAAAAAGACGGGATACGAGTGGTGGATAAGAAGGATAAAGAAAGCCCTCGAGTACTTCGATTACGTCAGGATAGACCACTTCAGGGGATTTGCAGCATACTTCTCCATCCCCAATGACGGCACGCCCAAGAACGGGTACTGGATGCCGGGTCCCGGGATAGACATGTTCAGGTCCATAAAGAAGGCGCTGAGCGAGGACGGAAAACCTCTTCCGATCATCGCCGAAGACCTTGGCTTCCTTGACGCACAGGTGCACAATCTGATCAAATATACGGGATTCCCCGGGATGAACGTATATCAGACGGACCGCGAGGCCATGGCGAGTCAGACTCCGGAGGAAAGGAAACACCGCATCTATTATCCAGGCACCCACGACAGCGATACCCTCGTGGGCTGGTTCATGGAGCAGGGAAAGGATATCGATGAAGCAAGAAAAGCAGCAGACGATGCCATAGAGTCCCTTTACGCATCGGAGGCAGGCTGGGTCATAGTGACCCTTCAGGATATGCTGGGACTTGACACCTCGGCCAGGATGAACGTTCCGGGCATCGCGGAAGGCAACTGGCAGTGGAAGGCAGAGAAGGAAGACCTCACACCTGAACTTGCTGCAAAATACAGGGAACTTGCAGAAAAGTGCGGCAGATGATATTGTATATACTTGAGAATATGCTTTCGGAGAGATCCTTTGGTCCTCCGTGTTCAGAGATATGAAAGGGAAATGAAATGGGACAAGCTAAGATAAAGAAGTACATGCAAAAGAACTTCGACGAGGTCATGCATACGACTTTGAATCCCGAAGGACCGGGCGCTGTCAGGATACACCTCATTCCTCCAAAAGAAGAGGAAGGTGAAGTGCAGCCCAGCGTGGCCATAATCAACGGACAGGACGTGATCCCTGTGAACGTTGCATGGGCAGTGGTGCTTTCGGAATTCATCAAGCAGGTCAACAAATACGACGGAAAAGCCGTCAGCGACGAGGACGTAGACCGCATCCTCGAAGAGACCTGCAACGAAGTGAAGAAGGTATATCCGCTTCTCGGCAGAAAAAAGATAAGGGAAGACGTCTATCTCATGATGCACAGCTTCACTCAGATAGCAAGAGGCGAAGCTCCCGATCAGGAGATAGGATACATGAACCTTGGGGATTATGCTCCCCACATGAGAGCCCCTCACAGGATGGACGTCATGGTGAGCGCCATGACCAAAGACGGTCTTTGGCATTGCAACCAGAAGTGCATACATTGCTATGCGGCAGGCCAGATCCACGCAGAAGAGCCCGAGCTCTCTACTGAGGAGTGGAAACTCATACTGGATAAGCTCAGAGCGGCAGGCGTTCCCCAGGTGACCTTTACCGGCGGAGAACCCACCATGAGAGATGACCTCTTCGAGCTCATTTCCCATGCCAGATGGTTCATCTCAAGGCTCAACACCAACGGGGCAAAGCTCACGAGAGAGTACTGCATAGGCCTTAAGAACGCAGAGCTCGACAGTCTTCAGATAACCTTCTATTCATCAGATATAGAGATACACAACAAGCTCGTGGGAGCTCCCCAGTTCGACAATACTGTAAACGGCATAAAGAACGCCATAGAAACGGGGCTTTCCGTAAGCATCAATACGCCTCTTTGCACTCTCAACAGAGATTACGTAAAGACTCTCGAATTCCTCCACGAACTGGGAGTCATCTACGTGACCTGCTCGGGTCTCATCACCACGGGCAACGCTCTTTCCGAAGAGTCCGAGAGCCTGCAGCTTGGCAAATACGATTTGATGAAGATATTGAAAGATGCCGTGGATTATTGCTATGCCAACGGCATGGAGCTCAATTTCACCTCTCCCGGATGGATAGAAAACGACTTCTTCGAGGAGCTTGGTATAAGCACTCCAACCTGCGGAGCATGCCTTTCCAATATGGCTATCACCCCGGGAGGAAAGGTGGTCCCCTGCCAGAGCTGGCTTTCAGACGACGTCCTGGGCAATATGATCCTGGACGAGTGGAAAGATATCTGGGAAAGTGAAACCTGCAAAAAGCACAGAGACTATTCTGCAAAAATGGAGGGGCTCTGCCCCTTGAGACGTTATGCGGAAGACGAGGAAGGAGGCAACGAAAATGAAGAGTAGCATCAAAAGGATATCGGCGCTCATCCTGTGCCTTCTCATGGTGCTGGCATCTGCAAGCCTTTGCTTTGCCGATTCACCGACAGACGAGATACTCAACTACGTCATAGTTGCCAGCGTCAACGATGACGGTACCGTGAACCTGGGGTATCACATAGACTGGAAGGTCCTTGTGGACAACAACGGTACCTGGCCTTTGGAAAACGTCAACGTTGGTATACCAAACAACAGGTACATAACATATACGCCGCTCACGGACAACATAAAGAATATGAGCTATAACAGCTCTGACGGCTGCGTCAACGTGGAGTTCTACAACAAGTATTATGCAGGCGATACGGTAAGCTTCGAGTTCATGGTAGTACAGGACTATATGTACGAGATGAACGCTCTTGAAGACGGATACACTCTCTACTACTTCGTTCCCGGATGGTTCGATGAGATCGCCGTAGACAACCTGGTCATATACTGGAAGAGCGATAAGCTTTCCAGCTGGTCAGGCGGCGGATATATAGAGGACGG
>CAZTHD010000007.1:0-14685 GCA_964613315.1 uncultured Oscillospiraceae bacterium
GATTACATACAATCCTTTGTTTTCAAACGGTTTCAGAGGAGTTCATTAAAGCCCTATAATCACCGGCGGATGCCTATGATTTCGGGGATTTCAAATTCCGGTTTGTCGAGTTCGCAAATGGAAGAACAGGCTCGATCGATTCAAATCAGCATCATAGGAGGAATAATGTTTATCGTCGAATATAAAAATCTCACATTGTCTTTTAACGAATTCCACGATCTTTCGGCCAAGGATATGCCGCAGTACGGAGAATACTGCCTGCTCGAACTTAAGAACGGCGACTATACCGCCGGCGGCTGGCATCCGTCCGGAGAGGGACATTCTGCAGCAGGGTTTTTCTTACGCGGAACCGCCGACTCCGTAGACGCGAAGGATGTGGCAAAATGGCATTCCCTGGACCGCTATGACCTTACTGACATCCTTGAAGAAGAGGGGATCAACTGGATAAATCTCGGCCACGAAGAAGAAGGCGGCTACAGTGTTCAGTTTGAGGGCTTCAAGTCGTTTGCGGACAAAAAGAACCCGAAAAATGAGCAGTTCTGTCTTTTGATCATGAAGGACGGAAGTCTTGCAGCAGGCAGATGGAACAAGTGGCGGAATGAAGCCGGAGGATATTTTATTTATTCGTCTGCTCTGGCGAGCCACAACTGGGAAGAGGTATGGGCCTGGACGCCGCTTAGCTCTGATAAATTCTTTGCAATGGAGATGGAGCGTGAGGAGGAGAAAAAACGCGAAAAGAAGCTGAACAAAAATCCATCCGCAGATCCTGAACTGTTCAAATACGGCATAGATATCGACGCATATTACGAAAAAGCTTTGGAAAAACTGCGCAAGGAGTTTTCTTGGGCTACTCTTCCGATGATGAAGAAGGAAACTCCGGTCTGGCAGATAGCGCCTCTTCACGGCAAATACGTTTTCGGTCAGATCAGTAAAAACTATTATGACGATTCGGACATAGTAACGCCCTGGACAGAAGGCGCCACCGCAGACGAGTTCATCGACTTCCTGTGCAGGTATACGCGCGATGCGGTTGAACACTCTGATCCGGAAAAGAAATTCAAGCTTGGTACGGACATAAACGTATATCTCGATAAGGCTTTCAATAACGTAAAAAAGGATTATCGCTGGCTTGAAAAAGGTATGCTGGAAAAGACCTGGCACTACGATATACGGGAAGTCGACGGAGACCTTGAATTCGTCAGAAGATACAGGAATGAAAGAGGGTATTCGGTAGTCGACGTCGAAAGCTCCGAGCGTTTCATAGAGTGTTTGGAGTACGACTATCAGAGCGCAGCGCTTCAGGCTAATGAGATCGTGGCAAGTTATGAACCTTCATTCGGACATATAGAGCTTCACGGCTGGAATCTTGAGCGCTACGTTTTCTATAGGCTTAAGTCAGGCGATTACAAAGTCAGCGTGACAGCCGGGGACCGCACGACCGGCGGCAGCAGGGAGTTTTTCATCACTCCCTACTGCTTCGAGGCAAAGAGCTATGAGGAATTTCTGGACCGCTACATTGAGATCGTTCCGGATTACTCGTTCGGGCTCGGCAAAGAAGAGCTTCTGCCAGACGATGATCTGAAAAAATTCCTGGGGTATTGATGCGCATTCTGATAATATATTTTCGTCGTTAGCCGTTATATACCGTTCACGCAGTATATAACGGTTTTTGTTTTGATGGACCGCATTCTTTTAAGGCCTTACTCAGGCTATCAAACGGTAAATATGGTAATAATATTACCATATCGTATTGACTAAAATGGTAAATATGGTCTCATAAGTAAAAACAACTTATTAGGAGCGGGCGCTAAATGACTATAGAGGAAATCAGAAAACAAAAGAGATTATTGGGATATACCAATGCAACGCTTTCAGATCTTACCGGTATTCCCATGGGTACGCTGAACAAGATACTGAGTGGAGATACTAAGAATCCGAGACCTGAAAACATGAAGGCACTGGAAGACGTACTGTTTGGTTCAGGAAAATTTTACGGAAATTCAGATGAAGAACACCAGGTATTTGCAGAGACTCCCTCAGTATACGGAGCGAAGGAAACGGATGCTCCGCATGAAAAGGGGCCCGGGGATTATACTATCGACGATTACTACGCATTGCCCGATGATCAGCGTGTAGAGCTTATAGACGGAGTGTTTTACGACATGGCAGCTCCTACTGTTGAGCATCAGCTACTTGCAGGGTCTGTACATGCGCAGCTTCTGGCTTTCATACGGAGCAGAAAGGGGAAATGCATACCTCTCGTATCACCTGTAGACGTTAAGCTTGATGAGGACAACAAGACGATGGTGCAGCCCGATGTCGTAGTGGTATGCGACAGGGAGAAAATTACGGAAAGAGTAGTGCTGGGAGGCCCTGATTTCGTGCTGGAGGTGGTTTCGCCTTCATCGGTTACCAAGGATTATATAAAAAAAGCAGCCAAATATGAGGCTGCGGGGGTCAGAGAGTACTGGATAGTCGATCCTCTAACTGAAAAGGTCATAAAGTATGATCTTGAAGAAGGAAGTTCTCCCTGTATTTATCCTCTGGCAGGAAAGGTCGGCGTGTCTATCTTTAACAATGAGATAGAGATAGATTTCGATGAATACAAAGAGTTTTTGTAAGATGGAAAAGAAGGAAATTCTGAAAAAAGCATTCAAAGCATCCGTCCCCGTAATGGGGGGATATCTTTTGCTAGGTACTTCCGCCTGCGGTCATCGCCATGCTTGTAGTATATTGTCTTAAAGATATGTCATTCGCATCAGCGGGAGGATTTGTTCCCCAGCTCATAGCTTCAGCCGTAGTTGCATTGGTGCAGCTTTGGAAGAAAAATACCATACTTAGCATCGCGGCAGGCACTGCAGTATACATGGTACTGCTGCAGACGGTATTCTGATATTTAAGTGTATTATGAAGAAGCTCTTTTCTGAAATACCATATATAGAAGGGGAAAGGCTGGTTCTTAAACAGATCGAAGAAAAGGACTCGGAAGCCTTGCTTGAGCTTGCCTCGGATCCGGAAGTGTACAGGTATCTTCCCACTTTTTTGTTTGAACAGAAGTATCCTGATATATACGAGGTCATAGATAAGCTTTATACCGAGTGTTTCAAAGAGTCGATAATACTCGGGATATATCTGGACGGGGACTTTTGCGGTATAGCAGAGTTCTACGGATCCAGAGACGAAGCGCATAAGATTTCAGTGGGGTACAGGCTTCTCAGGTGCTGCTGGGGCAAAGGGATCGCTTCAGAAACACTTTCGATGATGATCAAATATCTCTACGAAGAGACTGATATACAGATCATTACTGCAAGTACTATGGTAGAAAACAAAGCATCTGCGAAGGTGCTGCGCAAGAACGGGTTCACCCTTGTCGTATCGGGTGCAAAGGAAGACTGGGGATACCCCGAGCCGACAATAGTCGATAAGTGGATAAGATAGGACTCTTCTGGAGAATATTTCCGTCGGTATGACGGGCACTTTCAAACCCCGCATTTTCGACAGGGTCGAGTTTATTGAAAAAAAGCTTCTTCCGAGCATTCTTTAGAGCATGGGATAAAAATATGACTAAACGCCTCTCACACTGTCAGAGATAATGCCTTAAGTTCATCCCTTGCTGACTTTTCGATAAAAGCGTTCAGGGAGATCCCCAGCTTCATGGCTGCGATAGCAGACTGCCTGTGGAGCTCTGGCTCAAATCTGACATTGAATTTACCTGAGTAGGGCCTTTCCGGCTCTATTCCATCTTCTTTGCACCATTCAAGGTAATCGTCTACTGAAGCACGAAATTCCTTTTTTAGCTCTTCAACTGAGGTCCCATGAAACGTGATAACAGTACGGGTATTGATCACTTCTCCACTGAAGATCATATTGTCGTAGTCGAATTCCACTTTCCCTATATATCCTTTGTAGTTCATCATTTTTTTATACCTGCATTATTTAAGAATTTACGTACAGATTTGACAGCTCCTTTGTCAGTAATTGGCGAGGGATGCGGTCTGTGAAAAACTGCGCGTTCTCCATTTAATATAACCCGAAGTCTAGATCCGCTTCCTTCTGATAAATCGGCACCTAAGGCTCTAAATAAAGATTCAATATCTGCCCATATAATATCAGAACGAACTGGTTCTTCAAATATATGAATAAGGGTTGTTTTGTTTTTTGAATTCATAGAAATAGTACCACAATATAGTATCATAGTCAATGGCCGTTACCAGGTACATTTTATGGTTTGTGGTAAATGTTGACAAACAATAGCTAGGCAAATAATATTAACTTGTAGAGCAAAGAGTATTGTTAAGTGTTGTTGGAGAGTGGAAATGGGTAAGAAAGCAAGTACGATAAACAACCTGCTTATGGCTATTGTGTTCAGTTTCGTATTCACGATGCTGGGTCAGCTTCTAGGAAACGGCAGGATCATTTGGTCCGCCTTTGTTATTTCATATTTTCTTGGCCTTGTTATCGGCTTTTGCGTAGTTCAGTTCGTTCCCTGCGCGGAATGGGGAGCAAAGCTCGGAATAAAATTAAAAGCAAAACCCGGAAGTTTTGCTTTCGATTCATGTATAAATCTGGTGGTTTCCGTCATCATGTCCGTGATCCTCACTTTGATCATGACGGTCTTTGGGATGAGCATCATGGGCGATGCTCCTTTGAAGGCCGCTCTTATCACGGCTCTTAAGTCTATACCTTTGTATATTGTAATAGCTTTCGTTATAGGGGCTGTTATCTCAAAGCCCATACAAAAACTTGCCACGAAACTTGCAGGACAGTAGTCTTGTTTAGACAAAGAAAAAGCAATATACTAAAGCATCGAAAAGCATGCAAATAATATATTCTAAACAGAGGTAATTATGTCTAAACCAAAGATCACTATAACTTTCAATGCGCCTGTTACCATATGCTTTGCTCTGGCTGCGCTTGCAGCTTTAGTCCTTGATCATGTCACGGCGGGATGGACGACTTCTAATATATTCATGGTATATCCCTGCAGCTTACGGGATCCTCTGGCGTTCGTGAGGATATTCTGTCACGTACTCGGGCATTCGGGATATGCCCACTATATCGGGAACATGATGTACATACTTCTTCTCGGACCCGGGATCGAGGAAAAGTACGGAAGCGGCAAGACCCTGCTCTTCATACTCATCACTGCCCTTGTCACAGGGGCCTTCCAAATGGCTTTTGGTATGGGCGGGCTCTTAGGAGCATCCGGAGTAGTTTTCATGTTCATAGTTCTTTCGTCCTTTACTTCCGTAAAGCAAGGCGAGATACCCATTACCGCCATACTCATCCTGGTCCTATACCTTGGACAGGAGATAATAAACGGTGTGACGGCAATGGACAGCATCTCCCAGATAACACATATAATCGGAGGTGTGACCGGCTTCATATTCGGTCTTACGTCCGGAGGGAAAAGATAAAGATATAGGACAAAATCGTGTTGGTATCAATGGCTGTGGCCCTTGCAAATAAAGGGCTGCAGCCATTTTAAATTGAGCGGGGAATCAGCTGCCTTATACATGACAAGTTTCCACGCAATCTTCCTACATGGAGGCTTAAAGCTCTTGAAGAGATCATTCAGAAGAGAGTTACGATACTTTTGAGTATGTAATAACATGGTTACTTTTTGTTTTTGAGTCATATTAGAGCTTTGTTGAAAATGAGGCTCTTTTTTGTTGACTTTATCGCTTTAGCATGCTAAAGTAGTAAAGTAAATTAAGGAGGATATGATATGCCCGTATATATAAACGAACTCATAGAGCAGCTCATGGAAGCCATCTCAAAGATAGAAAGCAAAGAAGAATGCCTTGCTTTTTTCGACGACCTTTGCACTATCAAAGAAATACAGGACATGGCCCAGCGTTTCGAAACGGCCATACAGCTTGCGGAAGGCAAGAACTATAAAGAGATAGCAAAGGACGTTGGGGTGAGCAC
Organism: uncultured Oscillospiraceae bacterium; assembly: GCA_964613315.1. Lineage (GTDB taxonomy): Bacteria > Bacillota > Clostridia > Peptostreptococcales > Anaerovoracaceae > RUG13409. The sequence continues at coordinate 5,932 of CAZTHD010000007.1, forward strand.
TGCTACCATCAGCAGGGTGAGCCGCTGCCTTAACTACGGTGCCGGAGGCTACAGGAAGGCCATAGAGAAGATGGTCCGGGAAGAGGAAGAAAAATGATAATAGACGATTCCATCATAAGCAAGGGCGAGAGTATTAATTTTGCTCTTCGAAAGCTCTTTTCGGGCTACGGATACAAGGCCTACAGGATGAGCAAGTTCGAGGAGTACGATCTTTATGCAAGGAACAAGGATTTCCTGATCTCTGACAACGTCATAACCTTTACGGATACGGACGGTAAGCTCATGGCCTTAAAGCCGGACGTCACTCTCTCCATCATAAAGAGCGGCAATGATGACCCTAAAGGGCTCCTAAAGCTCTTCTACAGCGAGAACGTGTACAGGGTATCCAAAAGTACCGGGTCTTTCAAGGAGATAATGCAAACAGGCCTTGAGTGCATAGGAAGAGTAGGTATAAAGGAGACTGCCGAGGTCATAGAGACAGCGGCAAAGGCCCTTACGTCCATAAGCAGCAAAGCCGTCTTAGACATATCTTCCCTTTCACTTATGGAGAGGATAGCTCAAGACCTTGGGATAGAAGCAGAAGACAGGGGAGAGTTTTTCAAGGCTTTGGGCGAAAAAAATCTGCCCTCGGCATTGGCCCTTTGCAGGGAGCCTTCGGAAGGGGCTTTTGAACTTCTTTCATCTCTCATGGCTATGAGAGGAGCCGTAAAAAGCATATCCGGAAAGCTCAAAAAGCTTCTTTTGAGATACGAGGGTGAGCTCTTCTATTCTGAGCTTTTCTCCCTTATCGAGACACTGAAAAGAAGCGAAGCAGCGGATATCATAAACCTGGACTTTTCAGTTGCCTGCGACGTCAATTATTACAGCGGCATAGTATTCAAGGGCTTTTGCGAGGGAGTGCCCGATGCTATCCTTTCGGGAGGCTGCTACGACAGGCTCATGAGGAGGATGGGAAGGAAGTCTTCAGCCATAGGCTTTGCAGTCTACGTCGACCTTCTTGAGCAGGAAGCTGCAAGTGATGAGCAGGGCACGGATGAATGGATAAGGGTAGCTCTGCCAAAGGGAAGGCTCGGAGAAAAGGTCTACGCCGTCTTCGAAAAGGCAGGTTACGAGTGCCCCTCTATCTTAGATCCGGGCAGAAAGCTCATATTCGAAAACGAAGAGAAAAAGATAAGGTACTTCTGGGTAAAGCCATCTGACGTTGCCGTATACGTGGAAAGGGGAACGGCAGACGTGGGCGTAGCCGGCAAGGACATACTCCTTGAAACAGAAGCCGACGTCTACGAGCTTTTGGACATGAAAACGGGAAAGTGCAGGATGTGCGTCGCGGCGCCTAAGGGCTTTAAGGAAGATCCCTCAAGAGCCTTAAGAGTCGCCAGCAAATTTACGAATATAACGAAGAAGTATTACAGAGCCAGGGGAAGAGACATAGATATAGTAAAGCTCAACGGCTCGGTGGAGATAGCCCCTATCCTCGGCCTTACGGACGTGATCATGGATATAGTGGAGACCGGGAGCACCCTTAAGGAAAACGATCTAGAGGTCTTGGAGACGGCCATCCCCGATATATCAGCAAGGCTCATAGCAAACAAGAGCTCTTTCAGGTTCAAGGCAGAGAGGATAGAAAAGCTCATTAAGGGCCTTTCAGGCGCAGCGGAGGAAAAGTGATGATCAGGATATACAGATACGGCGAGATCCCAAATGAAGAGATATTTGCAAGAGTTTCTCCGATGTCAAACGTTGAAGATGCTGTGGCGGAGATAATCAAAGGCGTCAGGGAAAGAGGAGACGAGGCTCTTTTTGAGTACAGCCTCAAATTCGACAAGGCCTCCCTTGCAAACCTTGAGGTGAGCAAAGAAGAGATAGAAGAAGCTATTGAAGCTGCAGACCCTTCTTTTCTTGAGATACTGAAAAAAGCAGCAGAAAACATCAGGGCTTTCCACGAGAATCAAAAGAGGTCGGGTTTTCGGTCCTACGGAAGGGACGGCATAGTCCTGGGGCAGAAGATAATGGCCATAGAGAAAGCCGGGATATACGTTCCCGGTGGTACTGCTGCCTATCCTTCCACAGTCCTCATGGACGCGATCCCTGCAAAGATAGCGGGATGCAAAGAGATAGTTATGGTCACGCCTCCAAGGGCAGACGGGAAGGTGGGTCCCGACATCCTGGCAGCTGCCTTCGTCGCAGGCGTAGACAGGATATTCAAGATAGGAGGAGCCCAGGCCATTGCAGCCCTTGCCTACGGAACAGAAAGCGTTCCAAAGGTAGACAAGATAGTGGGCCCAGGCAACGCCTACGTCGCAGAGGCAAAGAAACAGGTCTTCGGCCAGGTATCGATAGACATGATAGCCGGTCCCAGCGAGATACTCGTGGTGGCGGACGGAAAGTCAGATCCTTGCGTGGTCGCAGCAGATATGCTCTCCCAGGCAGAGCACGACAAGATGGCCAGCGCAGTGCTTGTAACTGATTCCATGGAGCTTGCAGAAAAGGTGGCAGCAGAGATAGAAAGGCAGCTTCCCCTCCTTGAAAGGGAGGAGATAGCAAGAGCATCTGTCGAAAACAACGGAAAAATCATAGTGGCAGATGATATCAATACTGCAGTAGATATAGCGAACGAGATAGCCCCCGAGCATCTCGAGCTTTGCACAGACGATGCATTTTCTCTCCTTGACAGGGTCAAAAACGCAGGCTCCGTATTCCTCGGAAGGAACTGCCCGGAGGCCTTGGGCGATTATTTCGCAGGTCCCAATCACACCCTTCCGACCAGCGGCACCGCGAGGTTTTCAAGTCCTCTTTCAGTTGATGACTTCATAAAGAAGACCCAGTATATATACTATACGGAAGAGGCCCTTGAGAAGGCGGCGGGCCTTGTGGCGGAATTCGCAAAAAAAGAAGGCTTAACAGGCCATGCAAAGAGCGCCCTTGTAAGGGGGGAGGCAAAGAAATGAGCAGATTTTTAAACAAAAAACTAGGTAGCCTTACGCCATATACTCCGGGAGAGCAGCCACAGGATCAGCAATACGTAAAGCTCAATACCAACGAGTCTCCTTTCCCTCCTTCTCCTCGTGCACAAAGGCTGGCAAGGCAGGCGGCGGGAGACCTTCAGCTCTATTCAGATCCCGAGTGCAGGAAATTGAAAGCTGCAGCCTCCGAGGTCCTCGGAGCAGGGGAAGAGCAGCTGATCTTTTCCAACGGATCCGACGAGATGCTATACTTTGCGTTCATGGCATTTTGCGGCGATGACTGCCCTGCAGTTTTCCCCGATATCACTTACGGATTTTATCCGGTGTTTGCCAATATAAACAGAGTGCCCTTTAAGGAGATCCCTCTTAAGGATGATTTCTCCATAGATCCAAAAGATTACTTTGCTGCGGGAGGCACCGTCTTCATCGCAAATCCCAATGCTCCCACGGGCCTTGCTTTAAGTCTTGAGGACATAGAGGGGATAGTGAAGGCAAACGAGGAAAACGTCGTCGTAATAGACGAAGCCTACGTGGATTTCGGCTGCGAGAGCGCCATGAGTCTCATTGATAAGTACGACAATCTCCTCGTCATACAGACCCTCTCAAAGTCAAGATCCCTTGCAGGTGGAAGGCTGGGATTTGCAGTCGGAAATAAGGAGCTCATAAGAGACTTAGAGACCATAAGATATTCGACCAACCCCTACAACGTCAACAGCATGACCATGGCTGCTGCCATGGGAGCCTTCCTTGACAAAGAATATTTCGAAGTCTGCAGGAAGCAGATAATCGAAAACAGGGCCTACGCAAAGAAGGCTCTTGAGGATATGGGCTTTTACTGCCTCGATTCAAGGAGCAACTTTCTCTTTGCAAAGCACAAAGAGCTTGGAGGAGAGTTCCTCTACAGACGCTGCAAGGAAAAGGGAGTTCTCATACGCCACTTTACCCTTCCCCGCATAAAGGATTTCAACAGGATCACCATAGGTACAAAGGAGCAGATAGATGCGCTTCTTAAAGTCATAGAAGAGATAAGGGGGGAGACGAAATGAGGAGAGCTACCATTAAAAGAAAAACGGCGGAGACCGATATAAAGCTTTTCCTCGAACTCGACGGCAGCGGAAAAAGCAGCATAGCTTCAGGATGCGGTTTCCTCGATCACATGCTCACCCTTCTTGCATCCCACGGCCGCTTCGATTTAGACCTTGTGTGCAACGGAGATACCTTCGTTGATTATCACCACACGGTGGAAGATATAGGGATAGCTTTAGGCGAGGCCTTTTCTAAGGCATTAGGAGACAAAAAGGGCATACAGCGCTACGGAGATACGGTGATACCCATGGACGAGAGCCTCATATTGTCCTCAGTGGACTTTTCGGGAAGGGATTTCCTCGGCTACAGGCTCGAGGTACCTACCGAAAAGGTAGGAGATTTCGACACGGAGCTTGTTGAGGAGTTTTGGCTTGGCTTTGTCAGGAACGCAAAATGCGCGCTTCACCTAGTGCAGCTTTCCGGGCGCAATTCCCACCACATCATAGAGGGAGCCTTCAAATCAGCTGCAAGGTCTCTAAGGCAGGCTGTATCCATAGATCCAAGGTTTGCAAACGAGATACCGTCCACAAAAGGAGTACTATAAATGATCGCAATCATCGATTACGGAGTGGGGAATCTCTTTTCCCTTTGCTGCTCTTTAAAGGCGGTGGGGGCCGAGGCCATAGTCACTTCCGATCCAAAGGAGATAAAGGATGCTGAAAAGCTCATACTCCCAGGTGTGGGTGCCTTTAAGGACGCGGCTTTGAAATTAAGAGATACAGGCCTTGGGCTCCTCGTAAAGGAGGAAACTGCAAAAGGTAAGATGCTCCTCGGGGTATGCCTTGGGATGCAGCTTCTGTTTGATAACAGTTATGAGTACGGAGAGAGCGAAGGCCTTTCCCTCATACCGGGAGAGATAAGGCCCATATCGGAAAGCATAGGAGAGGGGCTGAAGATCCCCCACATGGGATGGAACGCTCTTGAGAGAAAAGAACATCCTTTATTCAAATATCTTTCAGGCCCTTCATACGTATATTTCGTTCATTCCTACAGCGCTGTCTGCCCTGAGGAATACGTTATAGCAAAGGCCGAATACGGAAGCCTTCTTACGGCGGCTGCAGCAAAGGGCAACGTTCTTGGCTGCCAGTTCCATCCCGAAAAGAGCGGGGAAACAGGCCTTGATATTTTAAGAGCATTCAGCGAGCTGAAGGAGGGAGATCTATGCTGATCTATCCTGCTATAGACCTTTTGGGAGGGAAGGCTGTCCGCCTTCTTAAAGGCGATTACGACAAAAAGACCGTATATTCCGAGGACCCCGTTTCGGTGGCTCTTGGCTTCAAAAAAGAAGGAGCCCTGCAGATACATCTGGTTGATCTTGACGGAGCAAGGACGGGGAAGACCCCTAATCTTGATATAATAGCCTTGATAAAGGAAAAAACCGGGCTCTTCTGCCAGGTGGGCGGCGGCATAAGGAACATGGATGCCGTGAAAAGATATCTTGAAAGCGGCATAGACAGGGTCATCTTAGGCACCGCTGCAGTGACAAATGAGGGCTTCTTAAAAGAAGCTTTGGATAAGTACGGCGAAAGGATAGCGGTAGGCATAGACGTAAAGGACGGATACGTCGCGGTAAAAGGCTGGACTGAAAGTTCGGGCCTTGAGGCCGAGGGCTTTTGCTCCCGCATGGAAGATATGGGGATATCCACGGTCATATGCACCGACATCTCAAAGGACGGCGCCATGGAAGGTACCAACCTTGAGCTTTACAAACACTTGTCAGAAAAGTTTTCATTTAAACTCATAGCCTCCGGAGGAGTATCGTCTATAGACGATGTAAAGGCTCTTAAAGAGATGGACCTTTACGGAGCTATAATCGGAAAGGCATATTACACGGGAGCCATATCCCTTGCCAAGGCAATAGAGGCTGCATCATGATAACAAAGAGGATAATACCCTGCCTCGACGTAAGAGACGGAGAGGTCGTAAAGGGGGTCAATTTCAAAGGACTGAAAAGCGTTGCCTCTCCTGTTGAACTTGCAAGGGAGTACAGCAAAAGCGGAGCAGACGAGCTTGTCTTTTACGACATAACGGCATCTGCCGAAGGCAGAAAGCTCTTTACGGATATACTAAAAGAAACTGCAGCGAACGTCTTCATCCCTCTTACGGTGGGCGGCGGTATAAACAGCCTCAAGGATGTCGACAGAGTCCTGAAGAGCGGTGCCGAGAAGGTGAGCGTAAACTCCTGAGCCATAAAAGACCCAAGCCTTGTATCAAAGGCTGCAAAGCTCTACGGAGACCAGTGCGTGGTATTGTCGGTAGATATAAAAAGAGTGGGAGGAACTTTCAGGGTCTTTGCAAAGGGCGGAAGAGAAGATACGGGCCTTGAAGCCATAGAGTGGATAAAAAGATGCACCGGCGAAGGCGCGGGGGAAGTGGTCGTAAACTCCATAGATACCGACGGCGTCAAAAAAGGCTTCGATATCGAAATGCTGAGAGCCGTGTGCGACGCGGTCTCAGTCCCCGTGATCGCCTCAGGAGGCGCGGGATGCATAGATGATTTTATACGGCTTTTCAAAGAGCTTCCCAAAGTGGATGCGGGGCTTGCGGCTTCCATATTCCATTTCGGAGAGGTGAGTATAAATGATCTCAAAAAGAAGATGGCGGAAAACGGCATAGCCGCCAGGATATGAGGAAAAAGTCATGGTGAATATAGAGGAACTTAAATTTGACGATAAGGGGCTGATCCCAGCCATAGTAGTGGATTCCGCATCCAAGAGGGTGCTGACCCTTGCATATATGAACAGGGAGAGCCTTAAGATCTCAATGGAAAGGGAGCTTTGCTGTTTTTACAGCCGCTCGAGGCAGGAGCTTTGGCTTAAGGGTGAGACCAGCGGCAACTACCAGCATATAGTATCGATCACTGCCGACTGTGACAGGGACGCTCTTGTGGTATCCGTAGAACCCGACGGGCCCGCCTGCCATATGGGCACTTTCTCATGCTTTGAATATCCGGTATTCGAAAGCACGGAAAGGCAGGACTTTTCCTATGAGCAGCTCATGGAGCTCATCGAGGGAAGAAAGAAGGAGACGGTAGAAGGCTCATATACCTCATATCTCTTCGATAAGGGCCTTGACAAGATACTTAAGAAAGTGGGCGAAGAGTGCACTGAAGTAGTCATAGCGGCTAAGAACGACGATAATAAGGAAACGATATACGAGATAGCAGACCTTGCTTACCACGTGATGGTGCTGATGGTGGAAAGGGGTATATCTTTAAAGGATATACAAAAGGAACTTGCCAAAAGACACGTCATAGACAAAAAAGTGAAACAGGAGAAGATGGTTTGATAAAAAAAGATTATCACATGCACACTATATACAGCGACGGGACCGGATCTCCGGAGGAGATGATCTTAAAGGCCATCGAGCTCGGGCTCGAGGAGGTGGGCATATCCGATCACTCCTGGACTTCCTTCGACGAAAGCTATTGCATGAGAAAAGGCGAGATAGAAAGCTACCACAAAGAGCTTGACAGCCTCAAGGAAAAATACAAAGGGAAAATAAAGGTCCTTAAAGGCATAGAGCAGGACTTCTATTCAGAGCTGCCTGCGGAAGGCTATGACTACGTCATCGGGTCTGTTCATTATCTCAAGATAGAGGATGAATATATAACGGTGGACTGGCTTCCTGAGATGCTCACAGGCGCTGCTGAAAAATACTTCGGAGGAGATATGCTTTCTCTTTGCGAGCTGTATTTTGATACCGTTTCCGGAGTGGTCGAAAAGACAAGAGCGAATATAATAGGGCATTTCGATCTCATCTCAAAGCTGAATGAAAAGTATTCTCTTTTCGATGCTTCGGATCCAAGATACGTATCCGCATGGAAGAAGGCTCTTGATAAACTCCTAAAGGCGGATATCCCCTTCGAGATAAATACCGGAGCTTTGAGCAGGGGCTACAGGACTTTTCCCTATCCATCTTTAGAGCAGATAAAATATATAAAAGAAAGGGGCGGAGCCCTGCTCTTAAGCAGCGATGCCCACACCCCTGACAATATTTGTTTTGCTTTCGATATTTACGAAAAATATCTCTGAAGACTTTAATCTTATATTATTCGCTGTTCCTCTTTAGAGGTACAGAAGATCCCAGTCTACGTTTCCCAGAAGGAAGAATCTGAGTTCTTTGGGAAGTTCCCAGTCGGGATCTTCGAGACATTCTTTGTACAAAGAATGAAGATATTCGGCGTTCGTGCCTTTCTTTTCGTCTGCCATTTTCTTTCTCCTTTATCAGTGCTTCTTGGAATATTCGTGTGCGAAATTGTATGCGTCGATGAGGTTCTGGCTCATATCTGTTGCGCTGAGCCATGCCTTGTCCGTGCAGAGGAGATATCCTTCTCCCGGTGCTCCTGCATCGATGGCTTTCTTTACTTCGTCCTTTACTTCTTCTGATGATCTTGTGTAGAGCCCGCCGAGCTTTAAACCGCCTTCGAGGATCTGATGGTCGCCGATGACTTTCTTTGTTTCAGCGAGATCGTCCTCGTCGAGGTGAAGGATGCAGCTGTCTTTTCCGACTTCCTTGAACGCTTCGAATACGTTCTTCCAGCTTCCTTCGCACATGATCCATACCTTGCCGCCGCCGTTATAGATATAGTCGATCCATTCCTTTTCGTAAGGCCAGTAGATCTCCATGAACTGCTTGGGCTTCATGTAAGGCGCTATATGAGTCATATGGCAGGGATAGGGGAATTCAACGACCGGAGTCTCAA